>CAZEOY010000834.1:0-1500 GCA_964513835.1 uncultured Syntrophobacteraceae bacterium | reverse complement strand
TCAGGAGAACCTGGATCTGGTCTTCGGAAAGAGCCTGGTCGATCTGGTTCCTCTTTTCGGGTTTCGCGTTGTGGAAGAGCCCGATGGCTCCAAATGCCTCGTCCCCGATGAGCAGGGACTCCCGAATCCGCCAGAAAATCCGTGAACAGCACATCGAATCACAGTGGCACCTCACCACCGCAAAGGCCTGAGAACGCCCGGAATGCTGGGAAACCTCCTGCAAAAGCCTCCCAGCATTCCAGGCGGCATTGCGGTGAAGAACGGGCGTTTGTCAGATCCACAGGCGTATCAAGATTGCTGTCGCCCATCGTCTGACGAGGAAGGTCGTATCCACGACCCCATCGCGGTGTAAGGACGCGACACTTCTTTGAGATTTTTGCGGCACTGCAGGAAACGCGCTTTCATCTGCTGCAGCCAATCGGCATGCTGGCTTGCAGCCTCCTTGCTGATGAAGAAAGCATGCTCTCCGGGTTCAGTGCGAACAGAAAGACACCCCTCGGCAACTTCATAACGTCCAAGGCTGCTGCACAGCATGCAGTGGATTCTGCCTCCGGGCAGAAATCTGAATGTATCCCCATCGCAGACCGTGCACCGGGGAACCTCGGGGTTTCGAGGAGCAGAACCGTTCAGCAGGGAATCGGCAATCCGAGCCGCCGTTTGGCGGGTGGCCTGATTGAAAAAGATCTCGCCGGGAAGCGCGCCATAGATCACTGAGCTCGCTCTGAGATCACCAAAAGTGAGCTTGACGAAACTCTCGACATTGAGCTTCGTTGAACCTTCCAGCCCGGGTATTCCAGCGATGGCAACACCCGCAGCCGGTTTTCCCCACATGGCCTCCAGCCTCCCGTAGAAGCTGAGCCCCCGATCCAGGAAGACCTTGAGGCTCGCATTCGCTGCCAACAAATAGGTCGGTGCTGCTACCACATAGGCATTGCATCCCGCCAAAGCATCCAGGAGTTGATTGAAATCATCGCGCTGGGGGCATTTCATTTCACCAAAGAGGCACTGGTAGCAAGCCTTGCATGGTCGAATCTCCCACTCAGGAAGCCGCAGAAGGCTCAATTGCCAGTCTTGCGGGAAGGACGCGTAGATTTCCTTGATGAACATCTCGCAGTTGCCATGTTTCCTGGGAGACCCGATGATTCCGAGCAGTTCTTTCGCCATCTTTGCCCTTTCCTTTTGAGCTGGCTGTGCACCGGGAGACAACCATCACGAGGGATTGGATTCAATCATAGAAAGATCAAGCAAATGCTGGAAGCAAAAAAAAAAACTAACCGGCGGGGCTAGGACCGGTTAGCTTTTGAGGAGGAAAGAGTTAGTTTCTTGTATCTTCTGCTATGAGCAAGGTATGTGCCACTTCAGGCCACCAGCAATTCGTCCTGCTAACTCTTCACGTTCATTAGCAAAGTTGGAAGGCCTTTCTCACGATGATCACCAAGCAACCCTCGGGCACACCCCGTAATACAGCCACAATCGCGCCATAATCCCCCAATCGCGCCA
>CAZEOY010000833.1:0-1502 GCA_964513835.1 uncultured Syntrophobacteraceae bacterium | reverse complement strand
TTATCGGAGAAAACGCGTCCTGAGCATCTGATACAGGTTCTCAACCGGTACCTCGGAGCCTTCACGGAGATCGTCTTCCGGTGGGGGGGGATGGTGGACAAATTCATCGGGGACGCCGTCATGGCCACCTGGGGCGTGCCCATCGAACAGGGGGATCACGCCGAGCGGGCATGCCGTGCGGCTCTCGAAATGCGGGAGATGATGTCGGTCCTCAGCAGGGAGGAGGTTGAAAAGGGGACCGGGCTCCGGCTGAAGATCCGGATCGGCATCAACAGCGGCAGAATGATCGCGGGCAACGTGGGAGGGGAGCGTCATTTCAACTACACGGTGCTGGGGGATGAGGTCAACCTGGCTTCGAGGCTGGAGGGGGTAAACCGCTTCTACGGGACGGTCATTACCATCAGCCAGAATACGGCCCGGCGGGTAGAAGGTGCGTTCGAGCTGCGGGAGCTCGACTATGTACGGGTAAAGGGAAAGGAGGAAGCCATCCGGATCTATGAGGTGCGGGGGCTCAGGGGGACGCTCACGGAGACTCAGCAGGCGGTGGATGGCCTGTACGCGGAAGGAAGGGCGCTTTACGAACAGTGCCGCTGGACCGAGGCCCGGGCGGTGTTTGAACGGGCGATGGAGCTGGCTTCGGGTGATGGCCCCTGCCGATGCTTCGCCGATCGATGCCGGATGTTCGAGATGAATCCGCCCGGCCTGGACTGGGACTGCGCCGTGAGCCTCGACAAATAACCCCCGGGGGATGCCGGCAATGCTGTTTGTCTGAAGAGTCCCTCTCGAGGAGTGGAATTTTCATCCATCGTTATGAGCGGAGGCCCATGGATGTTGACTTAGTGACTATCTCAAAACCACAAGACTGCCATCGATCGTCATTCAGACGAAAGCCGGAATCCAGGTTTTATGCGGTTCACTTGACCCCGGCTTTCGCCGGGGTGACGGTATCGGAGGGTTCTGAGATAGTCTCTAGAGCCAACGAGACAGACATCATTGGTGTAAGTGCTATCTCAGCCTGGGAGATCGCAAAGCTCCTTGAGTACAACCGGCTGGAGTTGCCCTGCCCATTGAATGAGTGGTTCTATGAGGCACTGAGCTATCCTGGAATCCGCCTGATCGAACTCACACCAGAGATTGCCATAGAATCCACCAAGCTCCCAGGCGAATTCCACCCTGATCCAGCTGATCAAATCATAGTAGCAACGGCAAGACTCTACGACTCTCCGCTTGTGACTACCGATAGCAAAACTCTGAAATACCCCTATGTCACTACTGTGGCGTAGGGCGGGGATTCAGTTTCTATAAAGATTATAAGGACCTAACGAACAAGGATAGATCATGAGCGCGAAGCCTTGAGAAAGGCTTTATAAATGGGGGTCTATGTCATAAGGGTGAGCAATCCTCCTCTGAATAGGTTCATGCCGGGTTCTAATCGTTTGAGCCCAAAGACCTCTACGAGCTTTCGGTCGAAAAGCACAAAAAGAAGTGGCGCCTTTTGTTTC
>CAZEOY010000832.1:0-1503 GCA_964513835.1 uncultured Syntrophobacteraceae bacterium | reverse complement strand
CGCTCAGGAAAGCATCACCTCCTAACACAACTCCAGAACAACCGCAATAAAAAAAAGCGTCTCTGAAGCGTTTTCGCGTACATTCACCGCCGGCTGAACGGTTCCGTCTGAATACTCACGGACCTGGGAAGGGCATCAAAGAACCGTCCGAGGGGATGGATAGCCTTTGCGAGGCCGCTAGTTATCATGAGATCCTGTGGGAAGGCAACGCAAATTGTACATCAACCAGGCTTCCTTCGTCCCGGTGCCCCGCCGGGGAGACTGCGGACGAGCGTGTGATCACGGCTTTGATCGCGGGTCGATTCCAGGCTGCAGGGCCTGAGGTCGCTTGGTTCTTGATCGTTAGAAGGACTCCGGCAGGATCCGGGGGGATTGGGCTGAGGCGGGAGGTGAAAGGACGGGAGAGGTGTGACCTCGACTGAGGTTCGGTTGCTCCGGGTCCTGAGGATACAACGGAATCACTCAGGGACCTCTGCGTTCAAGCCGGGGAGCCCCTTTGTCTTTTGGTTTTCGATCGGCCGGGGGATTTCTCCCTATTGTCCAGGAAGACCACGATGAACGAGGCGGGATGAGGCCCGGTTTCCACATATTGCCGTGCTGCCCGAAGCACCGCAGTAAAGATCTTGCCACACGGTTACTGAATTGGAATCTCGTTCAGCACCTCATCCAAGACAGCGTTGAGCTCATTCAGCTTGTAGGGCTTGTCCAAAGCAGCCACAAACCCATAATCTCTGAAACGCGACATGATCGGATCGGTGGAATAGCCGCTCGAAACGATGGCTTTCACGTCCGGGTCGAGCTGCAGCAGTCTCTCGATGGTTTCTCGGCCTCCCATTCCATCCACGATGGTCAAATCCATCAGGACGCTGTCAAATGGCTTACCGGATTCCTTTGCCTGCTGGTAGACTTGAAGAGTTTCCAGGCCATCGCGAGCATAATCCACAGAATAGCCCAAATGCTTCAGCAGTGCCCCGACGACCTCGCGAATGATTTCCTCGTCGTCCATCACCAGTATCCTGCCTTTGGGATGTGCTGAACTGGGGGGGGTGGTGAACTCCTGCTTCTGTTTCACATCTGCTGCGGGCAAATAGATGTGAAAGGTTGTTCCCGCTCCCCTTTCCGATTCTACGACAATCTCACCGCCGTGTTTCTTGACGATCGAATAGGCGGTGACCAGTTCCAGTCCATTCAGAGTCTCATTGCTCGTGAAGTAGGGATCGAAGATCTGAGAAATGCTCTCGTCGGGCAACCCCCCCCCTTGGTCCTGCACGGAAATGGTCACATATCGCCCGGGTTTGAACGGGAATAATCGGTTGCTGTCAATGAGGACATTCGAAGCCTTGACCGTGATTCTGCCAGAACGTTTATTCGCCCTGTCCGCATTGGCAATCAAGTTCTGAAAGACAACGCGGATCTGTTGACCGTCGGCGTCCACGGGCCACATATCCTCAGAGATGCCAGGATCGCAGCTGGCATTGCTGTCGCGGAGCATGGAGCTGCAGA
>CAZEOY010000831.1:0-1508 GCA_964513835.1 uncultured Syntrophobacteraceae bacterium | reverse complement strand
ATGAGATGAAACCTTTCGGATCACGGGGTGCGATCATCCACGGTAACTGACTGAGTGCGATCCTGGATGTTTCCCCATTTGGAGCAGCAGCGGTTCAGTTCTGCGGTGTGTCCACCATTTCGATCAGATAGGCATAGCCGGAATCCGTGGGGACGTGAGCGACTCTGAAATAGGCATCCTGCTGGCTGGACTGTCCGCTGGCTTCCACGACTCCCTTCATGGCATAAGTGCCTTCGGGAAGGTTTTTGGGAAAAGTGACTTCCTGCTCCGAGTAGTAGGTCCCCGGAACGCGGTCCACTGTTTTGGGACCTATTTCCTTGAGCATCTCCTGGCCGCTGATGATCTGCCGTCTCTCAGTGACGGGAACAGCTCGATCGGGGTTTGGCTCCATCAGCGCATAGGTCATGACCAATTTGGATGGCTGGCCGGGGGTGATCGTCTCCGGATCGACACGGACGTTTTCCAGCTTCAGCATGGAGCCCTGGGTCGGCTGATAGTCATAGACTCTGGCCGTTTCGATGGCGGTGCGTTCCTGTCGGTCCATGTAGTGTCCGATCATGGCTCCCACCATGGCACCGGCAGCTGCCCCCACGGCCATGCCAATCAAGGTGCTCTTCGTATCCCCACCGATGATTTGCCCCATCAAGGCGCCGACTCCAGCACCGGTCAGGGCCCCGTAGCCCGCTCCCCTTTGAGTATTGGAGGCTTGCGGGGCACATCCCACGAGAAAGACCACCAAGGCGACGCAAAGTGACAACGCTCTGATTCGTTTCATGGCTTCCCTCCTCCTCTTGGATAGCAACTCGATTCGAAAGTGAATCCCTATATCATTGATTGATCCTTCGGTCCCGGTATGTGCCGATTCCCCATTCATTACCAGTGGATGGAGGTTCCTGAGTGGTCCGGGGCTCTGACCGACGGGTCGGTTCCTGAGAGGTTGTCGAGGTCCGGGTTCTGGAGGGTTCCTTTGTCAACGTGACCTTCAGGGGGTATTCTCGGGATTCGAGCAACTCGACCTGAGTCTCCCAGTCCTGGTAGCGTTTCAGCTTGACCTGCACCTTGTAGGTGTCCGGCTGAAGCTTCAGCTTGAGCGGTGTTCTCCCCTTCTGGACCCCGTCAATGAATACGGTGGCGCTGGATGGAACGGAGGACACCGACAGGGTGGATGCCTTCACGATCGGTTTGAGGTCGACCAGGAGAGGATCATTCCTGCCCTCCTCGATTCGCATCCTCCCCTGCCATTCTTCGTGATCCCGCAGCTTCACTTTGACCATATGTTCACCGGGCTGAATCTTCAATTCAAAAGGAGTGGTTCCCCTGGGTTCTCCGTCCAAAAAAACATCGGCACCGGATGGATTGCTGTCGATTTTGAGAGAACCCTCCTTCACCAACCGCTGCAGCGTGACGTCGAGTGCATACTCCCTGGGCTCATCGAGCTGCACTTCCTCCATGTGCTCTTCGTAACCCGCCAGGGCAACCCTGACCGTTCTGGTCCCCGGAGCGAGCTC
>CAZEOY010000830.1:0-1509 GCA_964513835.1 uncultured Syntrophobacteraceae bacterium | reverse complement strand
GATATGAGATGACGAGTCCTGGCCAAGGAATCATTGGCTATCTCGGGGGAGGAAACACCGTCCAGCCCGCGAGAGCAAGAACTCATAACTTTGACGACAGCATTGGTCTGATACAGACGCGTATCGGGTACTGGGGGATATGGGGACGAACGGTCAGCCTGATGGTCCAGGGATGTCTCTCGGACCTGCGTGTTTGGGGAGCCCCCATCCAGGCCCCGTCGCTTTTCTCTTATGGGTGCAGAGGAGAGGAACTGCCGAAAACTGTCGTTCGACAGGCTGTTTCAGATGTCCGCGCATGAGCCTTTTCCAGTATCCACTTTCCACAAACCAGGGGCACTTGGTACCTCTGGTGCATGAGGGGGCACCATGTCCCATCCGCCGTACCGAGAACTGGCTCGAAGTGTACGAGTCCTAACCGACACTCACCGAGACCTTTTCGGTCTCAAGCAGTTGGATAGTTCTCAAACGGGCGCCCCGGACGCTGCCCCGCATCTCCAACAGGCAATGGAGATGCTGAAAGCTCTTCTTGAGATGCATCCACAGGCTGCGGTTATTGCAGACATTCGCGGTACGTGGGTGATCGCCAATCGTGCTTTCGGCCGTTTGTTCGGGCTGTCAACCGACATGCAAACCCTGCCTCTCGTGTGGAGGGAGCATTTCATTATGCCTCTTCGCTCACACGATGCCAGCTGGCGGAATGGGCTTTCTGCGGAACGTCACCAGAAAGACCTGTGGTTCGTCAAGCGCAAGCAGGACGGAACCAGGACACGGTTCCTCGCCCACGGAACGTTGCTCGACCGCAAACCCGATGGGAATTCCCTCATCGGCTGGACGTTCTTTGAAGCAGGTCCGTGCCCTGACACGGGCGCCCAACCCTTGACAGGGTCGGACCAGCGCTCATCCGAATCAAACGCCGGGCCACCGCACCCAGGTGTCGGCCCGGAGCCCCCTAAACGGCGGACGGAAAAGGCTCTCCGGGATTGTCGGGACTGCGTCGACAAGAGCCGCGAAGCCCTGAGGCTGCTCATGCTTCATACTAACGAGCAGAAGCGGGACATGGAAAAACGAATAGCGGAGAACTATCTCCTCACCATAGCGCCGCTCATCGAGCATCTGAAATCCATGAACCTTCCCCCCTCCCAGGCCTATCTGATTGAAACATTGGAGTTCAATCTCAAACATATCAACTCGGTATTCCGTATCAAGGTGCGGGCATCGACCAAGAGGTTGAGTTCCCGTGAGATCGAAATATGTCAGATGATCCGGGCCGGAAAGAGTTCCCAGCAGATCGCCCATGCGCTGGATCTGAAGGTTCAGACCGTGATGGTGCACCGGAAACACATCCGGCGCAAATTGGGTCTCCGCCGAGGAGGTGTTCGTTTGTCGACCTTCCTCCAGTCCAACATCGAACCCCTCTTCTGATCGAACGCGCTATGAGGACTGAGCCGAGGACGCCTGCGGAAGCTCTCTTTCCGCGAAGCATCCCTGCGTGTTCTGTGGCGTGAATAC
>CAZEOY010000829.1:0-1509 GCA_964513835.1 uncultured Syntrophobacteraceae bacterium | reverse complement strand
ACTGACGGTGAGAACCGAGCCGTCGCGGAGGCTTCATCCTCGCAGAGCGAATCAGAACCCGAGGAGTATGGCCCTGAGTCCTCAACCCTCGTCACCCTCTTGATCCCTGAGGGGGGAAGCGTTCGCCCCGTGAAGGTCCGGCGGGGAATAAGCGACGGTTTGTGGACCGAGGTGCAGGGAAAGGGGATTCAGGAGGGCATGGAGGTCGTCGTCGGCGAGCAAACGACCGAGAATCGACCGGATTCATCAGAGATGGTCAACCCGTTCACCCCCAAGCTGCCCTCGAGAGGAAGCACACCGTCGCGAGCGGGAGGAGGCAACCCGCCCCCATAACGAACATGTGCGCGATGATCCAGGCACCTGTCCCACTCAATCCTCCAGACCGTCCCGCGAGACCCTGGGAGCATGGCCCGACGGGCCGGCGGGCTATTCGGAGCCACAGACCTTGAAGCTCGTTGAACTGAGAGACATTCAGAAGATCTATCAACTGGGCGATACCGCCATGCCGGTGCTCCGCGGAGTTTCTCTGAGCATCTCTCGAGGAGAATTTGTCGCTCTCATGGGCACATCGGGATCGGGCAAAACGACCCTCATGAACATCCTGGGATGTCTGGACCGCCCCACTTCCGGGCAATACCGGCTGGAAGGGCGGGACGTGACCGCCATGTCAGCGGATGAGCGGGCCCTTCTTCGAAACCGGCAATTGGGATTCATCTTCCAAAGCTTCAACCTGCTGCCGCGCACCAGCGCCCTGAACAACGTGCTGATGCCCCTCACCTACTCCGAGAAGCGACTGTCCGACGGCGAAGCGAGAAGGAGGGCTGAAGCACTCCTTCATCGCGTGGGGCTGGGGGACCGCATGGGCTACGAGCCATCGCAACTCTCGGGAGGGCAGCAGCAGCGTGTAGCCATCGCACGTTCGCTCATCAATGATCCTTCCTTGTTGTTTGCCGACGAGCCCACGGGAAATCTGGACTCGCAGACCAGCGAAGAGGTGCTGCAGATCTTTCAGAATCTTAACGAAGAAGGCGTCACGATCCTGTTGGTCACGCACGACGAAGCCGTGGCCCGCCATGCCCGGCGCATCCTTCGCATTCATGATGGGATGCTGGTTTCAGAAGAATCCGCCTCGCCTTCCACTTCCACCGATTCCACAGAGCCATCTACGCTCCCGACTGTGCAGAATGGAACAACGAGGTGGAGGCCATCGGTTCTATCCGGTGCCCGGAAAACGATCCGCACTGCTCTCGGAGGATTGCGCCGCAACGTCATGCGCGCTGCCCTGACGACTCTGGGCATCATCATCGGTGTGGCCGCTGTCATCGCCATGATGGAAATCGGACGCGGCTCATCGAGCTCCATTCAGAAGACCATTGCTTCCATGGGCGCCAACAATTTTCTCATTGTGCCGGGCACGGCATCGAGCGGCGGCGTCACTTTCGGAGCGGGGAGCGTCACAACCCTCACTCCGGAGGATGCAAAGGCCATCGAGCGCGAGGTGACCGGCGT
>CAZEOY010000828.1:0-1529 GCA_964513835.1 uncultured Syntrophobacteraceae bacterium | reverse complement strand
ACGAACTGCTGCGAATCTGGGAGCAGGAGCAGAAAACGGTCCTCTTCGTCACCCACGGGATCGAGGAGGCCATTTACCTGGCGGATCGCATCGTGGTCTTCACGCCCCGGCCGATGCGGGTGGAGCGGACGATTCAGGTGCCCCTAGGCCGGCCGCGGCGCGAGGCCATGAAGACCGAGCCCGCCTTCCTGGAACTGCGTCGGGAGATATGGGAGATCCTGAAGAAGGGGGTGCGGATCTAGGCCAGAGAACCGAAAGCGGAAAGAGCCGAGACGACGAACGCCTCGCCCAGCCCAGGGCATGGTGTTCGGTTCCGGGGGGCCGTCTCCTGGGGGAGCTACCCGACCGCCTTCCCGAATAGCAGGGTGGGAAGGGCCAGGGTGAGCGGCGGATACAGTGCCAGGAGGATCAAGACGATGAATAGGGGAATCAGGTAGATCAGGGTGTGGCGCGCCACGTCCTCGACGGTAACCTTGGCCACGCTGCTCAACACGAAAAGCACGGTCCCGAACGGCGGGGTCAGCAGGCCGATGGTGAGGTTCAGGATCACGATGATCCCGAAGTGGACCGGATCGATTCCGAGCTTCTCGATGAGGGGCAGGAACACCGGCACCAGGATGTTGATGGCTGCCACCGTCTCCATGAAACAGCCGACCAGGAGTAGCACGAGGTTGATGACCAGAAGAATGACATAATAGTTGTCGAATTGGGTCAACATGAAATTGGCCACCAGGACGGGAACCTTTTCCTTGGCCAGGATCCAGGCAAACAGGGTCGCGGCGGCCACGATGAACATGACCTGGACCGTCGTCACGAGGGCGGCGACCAGGGCGCGATAGAACCCCTTGAAAGTCATTTCTCGGTAAATGAGAAAGCCGAGAATCAGGGAATACAAGCAGGCGACGGCGGCAGCCTCGGTGGGGGTGGAGACGCCAAGGAAAATACCGCCGAGGATGATGCCAGGGGTCAAGAGCGACCAAAACGTCGTAAAGAACGAGGCCCCGATCCCCTTCAGCGTCGCTCGGTTCTCGACCGCCAGGCCAAGTTTTCGCCCCTGCATGTATACCAGCACCATCAAGCTCAGGCCCATCAAGACGCCCGGAACAAAGCCGGCCGCGAACAGTCGACCGACGGACTCCTGCGCCACCGAGGCGTAGACGACGGCGATGAGGCTCGGCGGGATGATCGGGCCGATGGTGGCCGAGGCGGCGGTCACGCCGATGGTCATGCTTTCGGGATACTTGGCTTCCCGCATCGCCTTCACTTCGATGACGCCGAGCCCCCCGGCGTCGGCCACGGCCGCCCCGGACATCCCGGCGAAGATCATGCTGGCGACCACGTTGACGTGGCCCAGGCCGCCCCGGATGTGACCGACCAATTTGCTGGAGAAGTCGAAAATCCGATTGGTGACCCCGCTTTCGTTGAGCAGGTTTCCCGCAAAGATGAAGAAGGGGATGGCGAGCAATACGAAGGAGTTCGGGCCGGCCACCATGCGCTGAATTGCCGTGAAATCCGGTACCGTGCCGTCC
>CAZEOY010000827.1:0-1533 GCA_964513835.1 uncultured Syntrophobacteraceae bacterium | reverse complement strand
GGGAGCGACCATCTCGGCTCAGGCCATCACCGAAGGCGTGCGTCGGGCGCTTGCGGCCTTCGAACTCGTCGTGTCCAAGGAGCCGTGACCGATGCAATATATGACCAACGGCGGCTTTCAGCATAATCCGTTCATGCGGCTGACGCTCTGGATGACTTTCCTCCTCCTGTCGGCGTTCGTGCTGACCAACTTCTTCCTGTACTTCGCCCGGATGGATCTTACCCCCGCTTCTGTCGTGAGCTACTACAACGGTTCGGAAGAGGACTTTCGTCCCGCCCGTACCTACCAGTCGATGCTGGAAGTGACGCACGGGCATCTGGCCATAATGGCGGTCGTGTTGCTGCTCCTGACGCATCTGGTGATCTTTGCTCCGTTTTCGCGGGGGGCGCGCATCATGTTCATCAACGCAACGTTCCTCTCGGCATTCTTCAACGAGGCCTCCGGCTGGCTCGTCCGGTTTGTCGAACCGGGTTTCGCGCCTTTGAAAGTGGTGTCGTTCCTCGTTCTCCAGGGAAGCCTGACGTTCCTACTCGCATCGCTTGCTGTCTTCCTGTCCCGCGCAGCGCGTCGTGCGCGGGCACCTGCCGATCCCGACCTGAGTCCCGATGCCGTCGAGCAGTCCGCTGAGGAAGAAAAACGCCTTCCATGAACCGCTGGTGTGATGCAGGACGTTCCGGAGAGAGAGTATGGGATCCCCGTCATTCATGAGCCGTCGGAGGTTTCTTCGAGGCTCCGCCTCCACGGCGGCGCACGTGGCCATCCTTTCGGCGCTGCCGGCCTGGGTGCTCGGCAGGCAGGAACACACGAGCGCGTACCTGGAGCGTTCATTCTACACAATGGGAGCGGTCATGACCATCAGCGCGTATGGAGAAAGCCGGGCACAGCTCCATTGCGGCGTGGAGGCCGTCGTTCGGGAATTCGGCCGACTGGAAGCGCTGTTCAGCGTGTATCAGCCGAAGAGCAGCATTTCCAGCATCAACCGGGCGGCGGGGAAGGAAACGGTACCGGTGGAGCGCGACGTGATCGAACTTCTCCTCGAAGCCCGCCGGATCCACGCGCTCAGCCGCGGGGCATTCGATGTCACCATCGAGCCGCTGATGAAGCTCTGGGGCTTCCGCGGCGAAGCCAAGGCACTGTGCCGTCTCCCCGACGACCGTGAGCTCCAGCAAGCGCTGGATCGTGTGGGAATCGACGCCATGGTCGTGGACGAAAAGGGGAGCAGGGCAGGACTCGAGAGAACCGGCGCGGAACTGGACCTCGGCGGCATTGCCGTGGGGTTTGCTCTTGACAGGGCTGCGGCCATTCTACGGCGGCTCGGGATCAGGTCGGCGTTTGTGAATCACAGCGGCGATGCGTATGCGCTCGGTTCGCCGGAGGATTCCGACGGCTGGGACATCGGCATCCCGAATCCTCTCGATCCGCAGGAGATGCTGACATCGTTCCGGATCCGTGACCGGGCGGTGTCAACGTCGGGGAACTACGAGAAGTACGTCGAGGTGGAGATTGTGGATCGAAACCTCCCCATTGTTGAAA
>CAZEOY010000826.1:0-1536 GCA_964513835.1 uncultured Syntrophobacteraceae bacterium | reverse complement strand
CCGAGATCAAGAGATTGAGCCGAGCCATTGATAAACGCGATGATGAAGTCAGGGACAAAACCGAAAGAAGAGCTTCCTTAATGGAAGTCCTTCGGAACCACGGCGCTTTGGAAGAATATACCTCGTTGCAGACGAGGCACCTGGATACGGTCAATCAACTTAATGGAGTGACATCCATGATTGAAAACCATAAGGCGTTTGCCAACGGGTTGAGCGAATTGAAAATCGCACGGGAGGAATTGAACCAGAAGGCCAGAAGAGACTACGAGGAAAGGAGCATCATCAGAGAACGGGCGATTGAACTTTTTAATGGTTACTCGGAAAGGCTGTACAAGGCTCCGGGTAAGCTGTTGATCGACATTGGACCGAATGGATATATATTTGACGTCAAGATTGAGCGATCGGGAAGCTCCGGCATAAGCAACATGAAAGTTTTTTGTTACGACCTTATGTTGGCAAGATTGTGGGCCGAAAAGAGTTCTTCTCCCCGGTTGCTGATTCATGACAGCACAATTTTCGATCCTGTTGACGAAAGACAACGCGCAGAAGCATTGGAGATGGCAGCCGAAGAATCCGAGAAACATGGGTTTCAGTACATTTGCTCCCTTAACAGCGACAACATTCCCTCACAAGAGTTCTCCCGCGGATTCGACCTCGAAAAATACATCAGGTTAAGGCTGACCGACGCGACCGAGGACGGTTGTTTGCTCGGGAAAAGATTTTAACCGCCCTGGTAATTTCGGAAATATTTCAGGCCGCACGCAACCTTCCGTGGTTTGCTCTCCGCCCAAGGGACGAATATCATTAATCCATGCGCGTGGTGCGGGAATACCTGATCAAGGAGATCGGCGGGCTGTACGGCCTGGCCCTGATCATCGTCACCATCCTTTTCATGAGCCAGCGGATCATCCAGCTCACCGAGTGGGCGGTGAACCGGGGGGTGGGACCGGCCGCCATCGTGCGGCTGCTCGTCTACCACCTGCCCACCATCCTCGGCATCGTCATCCCCATCGTCACCCTGTTCGCCATCCTCCTCGGCATCGGCCGGCTGTCCTCGGACAACGAGATCGTGGCCCTCAAGAGCGCGGGGGTCAGCCTGCACCGGATTTTCCCCCCGGCGCTGACCTTCGCGGTCTTCAGCTTCTGCCTGGGCCTGTTCACCTCGCAGTTCCTCGCCCCGGAGGCCGCCAAGGCCGCCCAGGCCCTGCAGTACACCATCGTCAAGTCGCGGACCGAGGCGGCGGTGGAGGAGAGGGTGTTCGTCCAGGTCCTGAAGAACCTGACCCTCTACGTCCGGGAGAAAACCCCCGGCGGCGAACTCAAGGGCGTCCTGGCCGCCGAAGAGCGGGGCGCCCGCAAGGGAGGCTGGAAGATCCGCCGCACCATCGTCGCCCGCTCCGGCCGCTTCGTCCACGATCCCGACCTCATGGACAACGAACTCTGGCTCCAGGACGGGGTCATCATCAGCGAGGACAAAAAAATGAAGCGGGACGATTTCGTCAGCTTCACCTCCTGCAAGATCCGGCTCGACCTGGA
>CAZEOY010000825.1:0-1536 GCA_964513835.1 uncultured Syntrophobacteraceae bacterium | reverse complement strand
ATCGCAGCGTTGACCGGGAGCTTCTTCGGCCGCATCAGCACGAGTCCCTGGGCCCTGATCCTGGTGGCCAACGTCCTCATTCTCGTCTCCTTGAGCATCCTGGAGGTGATCCAGATTCCTCTCTGGTCTTCGGGGCGTCCATGGGAGCCGGCCATCGGGGGCGTGATCGGTGCTTTCCTGGTTGGGGCGGCTTCGGGCCTGGTGGCTTCACCCTGCACTTCGCCCGTGCTCTTCGGCCTTCTGACCTACGTGGCCACAACCCAGAGCGTCATTTACGGCGGGGCGCTGGTCTTCACCTTCACCATGGGAATGGGGGTTCTGCTCATTGTTTTCGGTACGTTTTCCGGCATCGCCGCCGCTCTTCCCAGACCCGGCCAGTGGATGAACATCGTCAAGAAGACTCTCGGTCTCGTGATCCTCATTCTGGCGCAGTATTACCTGGTCAAGGCGGGACAGGCGTGGCTCTGAATCTCGCTGTCGTATCAAGGCCCAAATCGAAAGCTGCCTCGCTCCGGCCTTGGAGCAGATGATTTTGTGTTATGTTGCCAATCGACGGAGGCTGCGATAAGCTTTGCACCGGATTGACCGGAGCCGTGTTCGGACGCTGATCAGACTGCACATCGAGAAACATATCTCATACGGCGGGACCAGAAGTTTGAGCAGCACTGGACCCGCATGCTCGAGGCTGTTTGATGAAGGAGTGAACCATGACCCTTCCTGTCGATTATGGGGATGCAGACTGGCTTCTGGAAAGGATTTCAACCTTTCATAAAGAGTACCGGCACGTTGAGAAGGAGTATCTCGAGCTCAGGACGCTCCTGCGCGACGCGGAGGCCGCCCTGCGATCTCAACCCGAGGATGAGGACAGCCGTGTGCGGATTTTCTATCTGGAAAGAAGATTGGAGGATCTCGAGGCGAAATACCCGTGGATTGCGTCGGGCAAACCGCCGGAAATCGCATTCTGGGCCCCCATGCCCGGCTGATTGGTGCTCAGCTGAGTCCTGACCTCAATCGCTCGTGGACGGTTTCCATCCAACGGTGGAGGCAGCGGTTCAGGATCTTCTCCGCACGCTGGATGTCGAGCCGGTATTGTTCGGGAATGAAGGAGAGATCAGCGACGTAGACCCCATCGCGCCGACCGAGAAAGGGACAGGCGTCGAGGGTCTCCGGCCGAAGACGTGCCAGCCAGCTGTACGAGTGGTTCAACGCGCTCTTGCAGCCTTTGATCTTGATCCCCTGCAGCGTGTAGTTGTTGGCGAAAATCTTGATCCCTTCATGGCAAACGCCCTCGGGAAAAGCTCCGGGACCGATGCCATCGCGCTTCAGAAAGTAAAACGGCGCCACCAGGGATAGGCGGGGCATCGGTGCTTGCTTCGCACCGCACAGAGACAGGATCTCCTGCAGGACCTCCGAGAGCGTCTCGCGGTTGGGGTCAAAATCCCGCATTTGAGGAGGTTGTTTCGCTCCTTCGCAAAGGTTTGAGAGAGCTCCCCGGAGCTCAGGGCGAATGAGAAGGGTGACGCCCACACCGCTTTC
>CAZEOY010000824.1:0-1551 GCA_964513835.1 uncultured Syntrophobacteraceae bacterium | reverse complement strand
ACCATGGGATCACCTTTTTTCACATGAGTACCCGTGAAATCCACGAACAATCGCTCCAGCCTTCCCGACACCCACGCCGCGATGTTGGCCACCCGGGTTTCGTCGTAGTCGATTCTACCCACCATGCGGAGGGTGATCTGGAGTAACCTTCGCTCCACGGGATGAGTCTGGATTTCCGCCAGCCTCTCGGCGTTGGGGCTCAGGCGGATTTCTCGTAAGCTGCCGGCCTCCCTGTCGCCATGCTCCGATTCTTCCCGGACGGGAATGAGATCCATGGCGCAAATGGGGCATTGGCCCGGATTGGGAAGACGAATCTGTGGGTGCATGGAACAGGTCCAAACCTGGTTCTGCTCTTCACCGGACGAGGTCGCCACCTGTCCCGCGTGTTCATGGACCGGGCCGGTAGGGGACCAATAGGTTTTGGCAGTCCAGATTCCGGCCCCGGCAGCAAAGCTGAACACCAGAAGAGCAACAAATTTAAAGATTTTTTTCTCAAGATTTTTCGTCTCCATGCCCGTATCCTTCCCGTCCACGAGTCATCCCATGGTGAGCGGCCCTGCCCGGATCAGCCGGCGCCAATCTTCCTGCCGATTCTCCTGATTTCCATAGTACGAATCCGCGAGCCTCCAGCCAACACCATGTCAGTCAATTTTCTCGTTGCGCCGAAGGATAATAAACGGGAATAACCCTTAGAAACAGCCATTTGCTGAAAAAAAGGAGACAGGATGCCCCGTCAACGGAGGATCGGTCTGGAGGGCTCGATAGGGAAAGTATTGTGCACGCCGAAGCTGGGAGGACGCCGAAAGCGCAGAACCTTTGCAATCCTCGGCTTTGGCCGATTAAGCCGCCCGCGAAAGGCATTCGGAATGATTGAGCGGGCCACTGGTGAAACGTCAATAACTTCTGCTCGGGTGCTGATTATGCAATACACAGGACAAGTACGACGGGGAGTCCCGGTGAACTCGGGTTGTTCAAGGCTCTGGGCGATGCCTTTTCACCGAAGTTCAACACCACGCTGCTCTGGAAGAAAGCAGGCTCCGGCGAGTCGCTGAAAGCACTCAAGGAGAAGACCGTCGACATGATCATGGTCCATGCCCCGGCGGCCGAGAAGAAAGCTGTGGAAGAAGGATGGGCGACCAGGCGCTTCCTTATAGGATCCAATGGGTTCTTCATCGTCGGCCCCGCTGATGATCCGGCGAAAGTATCCGAGGTCAAGATCGCTGCGGATGCCTTCGCCCGGATCGCCGACAATGCTTTGATGTTTGGAGGACTGGACCTGTGGGATCAGGCAGGCGGAGCAATGGCCATGCAGGAGCATTTCGTGACCGTAAGCAAAACTTCCTGATCACAACCCGAGTGGTGTACCCACCGTTCAGAAGACCTCTCGGCTGACGCTGGGCATATGGCCTCTGATACCACATTCTGCATCCATTGTATTGTGCATATCCCCTTCCCGTCGCATCCTGGGGCGCTTGCATCAGTTCCTGAGACGCCTCAACCTCAATGACAGGACGGACCCAATTAGAGAGACTCGCCTCTTGACACCAGGGA
>CAZEOY010000823.1:0-1555 GCA_964513835.1 uncultured Syntrophobacteraceae bacterium | reverse complement strand
GATGATCTCGATGTTGTTGAGCTGGGCCTGTATCTCGGGCTCGCGCTTGAAGCTTACAAGCATATCATCACGCCCTTGCAGGATGCCGACCTGGCGACGCATCCCAACGGGGGCTTCTTGAAGGAGCTGAAGCACTCCTGCCGCAGGCTGATCATCGATGGGCCCAATTGCGTGATGGGCTGTCTGCCCGACAAGACCCTCTTCATGGTGCAGGACCGCAAGAAGCTGCGGCCGGCTGTTGCTGGCGGGAAGCCCGGCTTCTTCGCTTTTTCGTCTGAGATGTGCGGGCTGGACTCGGCCATTCCCGACCGTGACAAGTCCAAGGATTTCCAGCCCATGCATCTGGATACGATGATCGTTTCTCCGGACCGTCAGGAGTATAGAATATGTTCGCAAATGGAGCCATTAGCCCTTCAACACTGAGCGTCAAGGACCTGCTCTGGCAGATCCGCTGGGATAAGGATCGGTGCACACTCTGCGGGCGCTGCACTTCGGTGTGCCCGGTCCACGCCATCGAACTGGGAGTCCATCGTAAACGGATTGTGGACATCCCGGCCATCACCGGGTTGAACCCGAATCCCAAAACTTCCAGCGCCTACGAGATCTACCACGGCATTCGCCAGCGGACGGATCCCGCCTACGCCTGTGTGGGATGCGCGTCGTGCAACCTGGTCTGCCCCAACGACTGCATCATGCCCGTCCGGAGTGACGAGGCTGACAAGCTCCGGTTCCACGTCAACCGGGGAGGCCAGCCCCGCCGAAGGGGCGGCCGCCGCAATGCGCCCGACGGACTGCCCGGTGGAGTGTTGGACCGGATCAAGTTCGTGCGCATCTCCATGCTGACGGACCCGGCTCTCGACGCCGGCCGCCATGAATTCGAGCTGCGCACGCTGCTGGGAAGAATCCTGCCTCCCGAAGAAAGCCTGGCCCTCTACCGAAACCAGGGCTGGATTCCGCCCGTGCGTGAAATCTATCCTCTCCTCGTCGGGGCCATGTCCTTCGGCGCCCTTTCACCCAACATGTGGGAGGGGCTGCAGATGGGTGTCGCTTACCTCAATGATGAACTAGGCATGCCCGTCCGCATGTGTACGGGGGAGGGCGGATGCCCGCCGAGGCTCCTGCGGTCCCGATTCCTCAAATATGTCATCCTGCAGATCGCAAGCGGCTACTTCGGGTGGGACGAGATCATCCACGCTCTCCCTGATATGAAGGAAGACCCCTGCGCCATCGAAATCAAGTACGGCCAGGGGGCCAAGCCCGGGGACGGCGGATTGCTCATGTGGTACAAGGTGAACAAGCTCATCGCCGCCATCCGTGGTGTCCCGACGGGGGTGAGCCTCCCCAGCCCGCCGACTCACCAGACCAAGTACTCCATCGAGGAAGCCGTGGCCAAGATGATCCAGTCCATGTATATGGCCTGGGGCTTCCGCGTGCCGGTTTACCCCAAGATTTCCGGGACCTCGACGGCGCTGGCGGTTCTGAACAACCTGACGCGCAACCCGTACGCGGGCGGACTCGCCATCGACGGCGAGGACGGCGGCACCGGGGCGGCCTA
>CAZEOY010000822.1:1246-1557 GCA_964513835.1 uncultured Syntrophobacteraceae bacterium | reverse complement strand
TGGGCTTTAACAAAGACGGAGGGCTCGCTGAACAGGTTCTCGTCCCAAAGGGATCGCTCATTCCGGTCCCGGAGGGATTGCCGGCATTGGTTGCCACCTTGGCTGAACCGCTGGGCTGTTGTCTCAACGGGCTTAATCAAGTCCGACTGAGATCTGACGCTCGGGTTCTCATATTTGGAGCCGGCCCCGTGGGCCTGCTTATGGCCTTGGCGGTACAGGCCCGCGGAGCAAAGCCTTTCATCGTGGAAAAAGACGCGACCAAGTTGTCGCTGAGCACCGCATTCCGCGGTCGAATCCATGTACCTGTGATG
>CAZEOY010000822.1:0-1236 GCA_964513835.1 uncultured Syntrophobacteraceae bacterium | reverse complement strand
CTGTGATGTCCGCTCCGGTTTCCGATGAATTCGACGTGGCAATCAACGCCACATCATCTCTGGACGCCTCCATTGAGGCACTGGAGCGGCTCAGACCGGGGGGCCGATTCTGCTTCTTCAGCGGCTTCTCGCCCGATGCGAGTCTCTCTGCACGGCACGTGAATGAGATCCACTACCGGCAGCTGCACATGGTCGGCGCGTACGGCTGCACAAGGAGTGACATGGTCCAGGCTCTCGAGGTACTCGACTCCCACCAGGAGGAGTTGCCGCTGCTCATTGAAAAAGTAATCGACCTGCCACAGGTGCCTGGAGTCATGGGACGTATTGCTGACGGCCAAGCGATGAAGATCGTGGTCCGCTTCGCTGAAGGATAAACACGAGTGCCGTCAATTGCACGCGACTATCGGTCGAGGAATTCATGCTCCCCGGGGCCCCCAGGTCCGGGGAGAAATTGTCCGCTGAAAGGCTCTTTTCTCAGCAACATGCCTGACTGAAGAGGGGAAGAGGATAATGGCAACAGAAAAGGAGTTGAGGGAATTCGGTCGCCTCATCGTGGCCGTGGCCAATGGTCAAACCCTGAGCCGGGAGCAGGCCTGTGAAGCGTATCGGCAGGTGATCCTCAACGAGCAACCTGAGCTTCAACAGGGGGCTTTCTTGGTGGCCCACATCTCGCGAGGCCCCACCACGGAGGAGCTCGGGGGAGCCTGGGATGCACTGGACCGGTACGACACGGCGAAAATCAGAACGAGCAAGTCTGGCGTGATTTGCGATATCGTGGGAACAGGATCGGACCCGCTCAAGACCATCAACGGATCTACTCCGGCTGCGTTCATTGCTGCGGCATGCGATTTGCCCATTGCTAAAAAGGGCGCACGTCTGGTTACCGGGGTTTCCGGCGCTTCAGACATTCTGGAGATCTTGGGTGTGGATTTGAACGCACCCCTGTCCCACGCGGAACAATCCCTCGACCGAGCCGGCATCTGCTATCTACCGGGTGAGGCGTTCCTCAAGTCGGGATGGGCTCGCCTTATCCGTTCGATGCGTTTTACGTCTGCATTCAACATTATTGGGCCACTTACCCGACCTTGCGAACAGAACAACGCCATTGTCATCGGAGCCTACGCTCCGCGAGTCTGTGATCAGCTCATCGATGTGCTCAAAGAGATCGGCATGCCGGCAGCGGTTTCCCCCTTCGGACGGGTGACAGGACTGGACGAGGCCCTGGGCATGGATGAG
>CAZEOY010000821.1:0-1562 GCA_964513835.1 uncultured Syntrophobacteraceae bacterium | reverse complement strand
ATCGGCGTAGCCCAGGATCGCCATGAGCAGGTTGTTGAAGTCGTGGGCGATGCCTCCGGCGAGCACTCCCAGACTTTCGAGCTTTTGGGCATGCAGCAGACGCCGCTCCATTTCCAGTCGATCGGCTTCGGCTCGCTTGCGCTCGTCGATGTCCGTGTGCGTGCCCATCATACGCAGGGGGCTCCCATCCTGGTCCCATTCCACGATCCTGCCGAGCGAAAGAATCCATTTCCAGTCACCGGACGCCGTCCGCTGCCTGAACTCCACCCGGTAGTCGCTGCACCGCCCCGCAACGTAATCCTCATAGGTTCGGTAAACCTCCTCCAGGTCGTCCGGATGCAGCCGGTCGCGCCATGCGGCATTGCTTTCCCGAAAGCAGCTCGGATCGTAGCCGAGCATGCGCGCATACTCGGCGCTCACAATGGCTTCTCCCGTCTGCACGTTCAAGTCCCAGAATCCCTGGTTGGCGGCCAGGAGCGACAGGCGCAGACGCTCTTCGCTCTCGCGCAGCGCCGACTCCCGTCGCCGTCGATCGGTCACATCCTGAAAGACCAGGACGGTTCCCGTCAGTGCACCGAAATCATCCAGGATGGGCGCGGCGCAGTCGTCAATGGGAATCTCGCCCCCGTCCCGGGCGATCAGGACCGTATGATTGGCGAGCCCGACGACTCTTTGTTCGCGCAATACCCTGGCAACGGGATCTTCCGCGGGCTGACGGCTCCTCTCGCTCGCGATCCGGAAAACTTCATGGAGGGGGCGTCCGTTCGCCTCCTCCATGGACCACCCGGTGAGCCTCTCGGCGACAGGGTTCATGAACGTCACCCTCCCCCCCGAGTCTGTGGCGATCACTCCATCGCCAATACTTTTGAGAGTCGTTGCGTATCGCCTTTCGCTCTCCCGAAGCCGCTGCTCAGCCTCGTGCTTGTGGAGTGCCATCTCGATGGCCGCCTGGATTTCACGGTCTTCGAACGGCTTGATGATGTAACCAAAAGGCTCAGTGATCTTAGCACGCTGGAGGGTGCTGTCCTCAGAGAATGCCGTGAGGAAGATGACCGGGATCCGCCAGCGGTCACGGATCTCCTCCGCAGCCGCGATGCCGTCCAGCTCGCCTTTGAGCCGGATATCCATGAGCACCAGGTCGGGGTGTTCGGTCGCCACCAGGGCAAGGGCCTCCTCTCCTCGATCAGCGACTCCGATCACCGCGTAACCGAGCTCCGCGAGCCGGTCCTGCACATCCATTGCGACGATGCTCTCATCCTCGACCACAAGGATCCTGTGCGACCTCATAGCAACCCACCTCAGAGATCAAGTGTAAAGTGACAGTTGGAAAGGCTACGAAATTTTGCCGGAAAGAACCTTTCGGACAGGGTTGTCCCGTGCGCATCAAGAACTTTGCGGCAGCTTGATGCGTATGGAGCCTCTCCCTGTCCGTCCTTGAGCAAGACATTTGATTCAACCCTATTCGAGCATCCTGCCGACTCGAGCTTCCCACCTGCAGCGGTCAGGATCAGGATGTCGACTCCACAATTGAGTAAAATTCCTCACCTTCCATGGTTTCCACT
>CAZEOY010000820.1:0-1570 GCA_964513835.1 uncultured Syntrophobacteraceae bacterium | reverse complement strand
CCCCTTGATGGAGGAGAGCCTTTCCAGAAAGCACGGGGTGGTTCCCCCCAAGGCGATCATGTTCTTCGGGCCCCCGGGGACCGGCAAGACTCATTTCGCAAGGGCCATCGCCGGAGTCTTGTCCTGGTGGTACATCGAGATCGTCCCCACTATGCTCATGGTGGATGGTGTGGAAAAGATCGGGGCAAATCTTCGCGAACTCATGGAAAAGGCAAGAACACTGGACCAGGTGGTTCTCTTCATCGATGAGTTCGATGAGATCGCGGGCAACCGGGATGTGGCCGACCGCATCGACAAATCCATCACGAACGAGTTTCTGAAGCAGGTTCCGCTGCTCAAGAATCAGGAAAACAAGATACTGCTCATCTGTGCCACGAATTACATCCGTCAACTGGACGCGGCAATGCTTCGTCCGGGTCGCTTCGACTGCATCATTCCGGTGGGCGGATTGGATCGGGAGGGCAGGACGACCATCATCGAGCACTATCTTTCCAAGCTCAACACGGGAGAAGTCGATTTAGACGAACTCGTCGAAATGACCTCAGGATTCACCCCGGCGGATATCCAGTATTTCTTTCAGGAAGTCGCTCAGTTTGCATTCGAACAGGAGCATGCCAGCAAAGAGGACTATCGTGTGACAGCCGAAGCGTTCCTTCAGATCAGAGTGAAGGTGCATCCCTCCATGAGCGAAGAGGTGATCGAAGAGTTCGAAAAGGATGTAAAGACGTATTCACGGGTCTGACATGACGTCAGAGCCTGTCGCAGGGCTTGCAGATATATCAATATGTTGGAAAGCATATCGGCCGGGTCGTCCAGGTTGACCATCAGGCGGAACATCTCCCGTCCGCCGGAAAGCGAAATCAAAATAATGAAGAGGAGCGGCGAAACCGTTCTTGGAGCTCTGCGTCATTGGAGAGCACACCTCCGCGGAAACGGCGCGGCGCGGAAGTATAGCGGCGACGAGCTGCCGCTTCGATCAGAGCTGTTCAGCAGCGACCAGATGAAGCAGCATGGCGAGCACCTGGCCAATTCGCACGAGTTGAGTCCCGAGTACACCTCGGACCAGCTGCTGTCTCGACTGGGAGAGAATGAAGCCATACTGATGGAAGCCTGCGACCTGCTGTCTGAAGCGGCCAAAGCAAACCGGCGCATTGCACCGGCCGGGGAGTGGCTGCTCGACAACTTCTACTTGATCGAAGAGCAAATTCGGACGGCCAGGCGGCACTTGCCCAAGGGCTACAGCCGGGAGCTGCCGCGACTGAGCAGGGGGCCGTCGGCCAGGCTTCCGCGGGTGTATGACATCGCACTGGAAACGATCTCCCACGGCGATGGACGGGTGGATCTGGAAAGCCTCACCGGTTTCGTGATCGCCTACCAAAGGGTGACCGTTCTGAAGCTGGGCGAGCTGTGGGCCATTCCCATCATGCTCCGCCTGGCGCTCATCGAGAACCTCCGACGCGTGGGAGCCCGGATCGCCGTCGACAGGATGGACCGCAATTGCGCTGACCATTGGGCGGATCAGATGACGGAGATCGCGGAGACAGATCCGAAGAGCCTGATTCTGGTGCTC
>CAZEOY010000819.1:0-1583 GCA_964513835.1 uncultured Syntrophobacteraceae bacterium | reverse complement strand
TTCTGGAGGAGGGCGACCCGGAGGACACAACCCTCAGCTTCGCGAGTTCTCATCCCGCTGCTCGCAGGAGCTCTCGCCATGCCCTCCCTGGCTTTCGCCCACGGGGTCTTTCACCAGGTCATCCAGAAGGAGGCCGTGATGGTGACCGCCGAGTATGACGACGGTGAGCCCATGAGCTACGCCGAGGTCAAGATCTACTCGCCCTCGGGGGGAGAAATCGCCCACCAGACGGGGCGCACCGACAAGAACGGCTGCTTTGCCTTCGTTCCCGACTCCCAGGGAGAGTGGAAGATCACGCTGGACGGCGGCATGGGACATCTCATTGAGACGACCTTCGCGGTCACCGAGGCACTCCGAGTGGAGAAGGACGAACAGGGCTCGGGGAGGGTCTTTTCCAAGTGGCAGGGTATCGCTGTCGGCCTGTGGATCATCTTCGGATCGGCTGGTTTCATGTACGGCCTGCGTATGCACCGGTTGCGGAATGCATCTCGCCAGGCCGATTGCCTCCGGGCATGACTGAACTTCCTTGTGCGAAGGAGGCAATTGCGACAGGAGGATGAAGATCATGCACCAGGAATCGCGGTCGAACGGCAAGAGAGGCTTTTTTTTCGAGGAGCAGCATGACATCCTGGTGCTCTATCGGGGACGGAAGGTGGAGGAACTCCTCGCATCTCGAGTGCACCAGCCCGCACCCCCTTACACCCGGGACCTCACGAACGCAGGCATACGGCTGGGGGATTCACCGGGAAGCCGCTCAGCCGTCGCTGGGCATGCACTCCCGCTGGAGCCTCCCCCTGCGGGCTGCGGCTATCGGGACCGCTGCCGCCAGGCCGTGGAACGCTGCGGTCATGGGTCGCCCCCATCTGTGCACGTCGGAGAGCACATGGTCATGTGCCATCTCGCGGTGGACAGCCAGGTTACCTTCAACTCTCATGAGTGAACATAAATGAAAGCCATCGTCTCTTCATGGAAAACCTTTCGCTTGCAGAATGAGAATCAGGGGCCGGATTCCCCGTGAGGCTTCCGATGGGGCTGCATCGTCTTCCTCACGGTAATCGGGGAGATCCGGCCAGCTGTATATCAGGTCATTCCTGTGTGGGAAGGCTCACATCATTCCTTCCAGAGGCCCAGCTCTTTCAAGGGGTCGGTGCCGGGGCGCGCCCATCCGGTGGGCGCCATTCCGGACGGAAGCTCAAAACTTCTGATCTCGGTAATGAAGAGTTCAGGCTGGTCGAGGTAATCCAGGAACCACAGGTCCATGGCCAACCTGGAATCCCAGCCATATCCCACGCTGGTGTCGAAACCGCTCATGGCCGTCACCGTGCTGAAGCTGAAGGTCAGCACAATCCCCTCATAGAGCTTGGTCGTGCCGTTGTAGCGGAAAAAGATGCCGGCAATATCCTTGGCCTCGTCCTTGAGATTGGCCTTGTCGTCGGCGTTGAGGTAGTAGACGGCATAGCCCGACTTCCCGGGGGTGGTGTTCAGGAGAATCTGCAGGGCGTCGTCCTTGCACCAGGGAGGAATGGAAAGCCAGGGCAATCGCATGAAATTTAGGCCAGCCTCAGCAGGTGTAGAAGGTAGTC
>CAZEOY010000818.1:0-1586 GCA_964513835.1 uncultured Syntrophobacteraceae bacterium | reverse complement strand
TGACAAGAGGCGCCAGAAGATCAGCGTGTATCCGGCGGCGTCTCCCGCTCAATGATTCGGACCGGATTCTGCCGGTGAGGTGAAGGAGAACTTTCGGGTCCGTTTCTCACCGGTCGGGTGTGATGATACACAGACCAGTCGATCTTGCAATCAGGTTTGACAAGAACCCTTCCTCGGCAGTGGAAGGGTTCTTGTCGTTTGCGGCCTGAGGGAAGGCCATAGAGGACGGGCATGAAATTTGTGGACGAGGTGCGCATACGGGTCCAGGCGGGAGACGGGGGCAACGGATGCGTGAGCTTTCGTCGAGAGAAATACGTACCCAGAGGCGGTCCCGATGGCGGCGACGGCGGCAGGGGAGGGGATGTGATCCTTGAAGCCGTATCCAATAAGCACACGCTTCTGGACTTTCGCTACCGTCATCTGTTCAAGGCCGCCCCGGGCAAGCACGGATCGGGACAGAACCGGCACGGGCGCGGCGGTGAGGATCTGAGGCTCGAGGTTCCCGTGGGGACCGTTGTGAAGGACCCGCTGAGCGAGGAGGTGCTGGCCGATCTCACGGAGGCAGGCCAGGTATGGACGGCTGCCAGGGGCGGATCGGGCGGCCGCGGGAATGCGCGCTTTGTCTCCTCGACGCGCCAGGTGCCTCGATTTGCGGAAGAGGGAAGGCCGGGCGAGGAAGCCGAGGTGGTCCTCGAGCTCAAGCTCATGGCCGATGTAGGACTCGTTGGTTTTCCCAACGCCGGCAAATCGACCCTCATTGCGGCCGTTTCTGCAGCGAAGCCCAAAATCGCGGACTACCCGTTCACGACCCTTGTTCCCAACCTTGGCGTGGTTGCGTTCGGCGACACTCCGCCCTTTGTCATGGCCGACATTCCCGGTCTCATAGAGGGAGCTCACGAAGGAGTCGGGCTGGGCATACGTTTTCTCCGGCACATTGAGAGAACCCGCGTCCTGGTGCACCTCATCGATGTGAGCGAGTTGGACGAGGGTGACCCGCTCAAACCCCTGCGGCAAATCGAGAGCGAGCTGAGAAGCTATTCAGAGGAGTTGCCCCTCAAGGAGAGCATCATCGCTCTCAACAAGGCGGATCTCATCGTGGACGGGCCAAGACTGGAAAGACTGGCGAAGGCATTCCGGGAGACGGGGCGCCCCACCGTGGTCATCTCCGCCCTGGCCCGAAAAGGCCTTCAGGATCTTCTGCTGCTGCTGACGAAGGTTCTGAATATGCCCGAATAAACGAGGCTGGAATCCCGGATTCTCTCTCGGGTCCCAAACGCCTTGCCCTCGGGATGCCTTTCCTGTAAATGCCATCATGAAGCAGAAATGGGTTGGGGTCATGCCGATGCTCGATCTTGCTTCTTTTCGTACTCTTTGAGAGTGAGACATGCCGGAAGTGAATTTCGATCGCAATGAAATTTTTCAAAGGTGCCGCAGGCTGGTGATCAAGGTGGGAAGCGCCGTGCTCACGGGGTCTCGAGGGCTGAATCGCGTGATGATTCATCGATTGAGCGATCAGATTGCGGAGCTCAAGGAGCGCGAAAAGGATCTCAAGAAGGTGCGCGCGCTGGGCGTGCTCAAAGAGCTCA
>CAZEOY010000817.1:0-1591 GCA_964513835.1 uncultured Syntrophobacteraceae bacterium | reverse complement strand
GTGGGTTCAGCAAGGTGCTCGACCGCCCGGTGGTGGCCTTCATCGGAGACTCGACCTTTTTCCATGGCGGCCTGCCGGGACTCGTCAACGCCGTTTCCCACGATCATCGCATTCTGCTGGTGATATTGGACAACGGGACGACGGCCATGACCGGCCATCAGCCTCATCCCGGCGTTGAGCTGACACCTCAGGGAAAGGTGGAGCCCAAGGTGAGCATCGAGGCGGTGGTTCGGGGGTTTGGCATCCGAAAGATTGCCACAGTCAATCCGTTGCAAGTGAAGAAGACGCAGGGAGTTCTGGAACAGATGCGCGACGACCTCCAGACGCCCGGTGTTTCGGTCCTCATCTCCAAGAGTCCCTGTCCGCTCTTTGAAAACCGGATGCTTGGCAAGAAGCAGAAGGTCGTGTTTGAAGTGGATTCGTCGTGCGACCTCTGCAGAAACTGCCTGGAGGAGCTGGGCTGCCCCGCCTTCGTCTGGGAGGGGGCGGGAACTGCGGATGAGTGCATCCAGATCAATCCGGCCCTCTGCTCGGGCTGCAGCGTGTGCGCCCAGGTCTGCAAATCCATCAAGCCCCGGCGCATCGAAGAGGCGGGAGGGGTGCAATGAAAGCGACGGGAAAGGAGGGATTTGAAGCTGTGCGAATCTTCTTCACGGGTGTAGGCGGGCAGGGAACTCTGGTGGCGACGAGGCTGGTGGGCGAAGCAGCCCTCGAGGAAGGCATGCCCGTCACCCTGAGCGAGATCCACGGCATGGCGCAGCGGGGCGGAGTGGTCGAATCCACGGTGGTCGTCGGCGACATCTTCAGCCCGACCGTTGCGGATGGTGAAGCCGACATACTAATGGCGTTCGAGCCGGTGGAAACCCTTCGGGCCCTCCCCAAGTGTCATTCCAACAGCCTGGTCATCTCCAACACCGTACCCATCGTGCCCTTCACGGTGGCTGTGGGGCAGAGCTCCTATCCCAGCCATGAAACCATCTATTCGCTGGTCATGGAGAAGGTGGCCAGGGTCGTTCAGGTGGATGCCGTGTCCCTCGCCCGGCAGGCCGGCTCCGACCGGGCTGCCAACGTGGCCATGGTGGGCGTCCTGGCCGGGCTGGACCGGCTGCCCATAACCGAAGCCGGCTGGCAGGCAGCCCTCAAAAGGGTCCTCCCCCCGCGCCTTTTCGACCTCAACTGGAAGGCCTTCGAGCTGGGCCGGAAATGCGGCTCGCGGGCTTGATTGCATGGAGGCGGCCATTCTCGAAGAGCGGAGCTGCCCGAGGCGGCGCATGACACATTGAGGCGCCTTGCCGCGCAGGTTGGAGCCTCCCGGGAAGCGAGACTCACTTTTCTTTTCGATCCGGCCATTTCGCTTTGAGAAGGTCGGCCAGAGTTCCCATGGATTTCGGCTTCTGTTCCATGTAATTGGAGATGTCTTCTCTTTCTCCGCCCTGACCTTCCGCCTGCCCGGCCGTCGGCAGAGATAGAGAAATTCGTTTGTTCTCCGTGTCCACGCTTTCGATCTTTACCTCAAGAACCTGTCCCTTCTCCACCGCCTCATGGGGGTGCTTGATCCTCTTGCCGTGCCCGAGTTTTGAGACATGCAGCA
>CAZEOY010000816.1:0-1592 GCA_964513835.1 uncultured Syntrophobacteraceae bacterium | reverse complement strand
TTCAGCAGGTTCGCAAGCAAAAAAGTAATAAAAATCACAATCAACGCACCCTATCACGGGGCATGAAGTCGCTTCCCGTCAAAACCGAGTCAAGTCCGCTCCTGTCAACTGCGCGATTGAAAGACGAACCGACGCATGCTCACATTCTCGATCAGCCCTATGGCCAGGCAAAGGGAGACCAGAGACGATCCGCCGTAGCTGACGAATGGCAGTGTAATTCCGACGACCGGAAGCACGCCGATGACCATTCCGATATTGATAAGCGCCTGCCACAGAATGAGCGAGGCCATTCCCACCACAACGAGCGACCCGAAGCGGTCTTTGGACCTCCTCGCAACACGAAAAGCCAGAGCGATAAGGACGGCGATGAGGACCAGAAGAATCACACAGCCGACAAACCCCCATTCCTCAGCCCACACCGAAAAGATAAAATCAGTATGTTTCTCCGGCAGGAAGTGAAGCTTATTCTGCGTTCCATTGAGAAAGCCCTTGCCGCCAAACATTCCCGAACCGATGGCGATCTTGGATTGCCGAATATGGTAGCCAGCCCCCAAAGGATCCAGATCAGGGCGGAGCAGGATGAGGATTCGCTTCTTCTGATAGGGTTTGAGCACATGCTCCCAGACCGGGTAAATGAGGGGAATGACGGCCGCAGCCCCCACCAGGAGATAGCGCCACCGAATCCCCATAAAGAATACCATCGTCCCCGAAATGCAAAGGAGTGAAATGGCCGTTCCGAGGTCCGGCTCGGCGAGGACGAGAACCGTCGGAACGCAGATCATGATCAAAGGCGGAATGAGTTTCCAAATACTCGGGTAAGGTTGAACATCCTGGGATGAAAAATATGCAGCCAACTGGATGACGATCGCGATCTTCATGAACTCCGAAGGCTGGAACTGAAGGCCTGCGAGCTCCAGCCAGCGCTTCGATCCGTTGACCTCTTTTCCAACAAGTAGAACGGCAACCAGCAGGACGAGCAGGAAGAGGTACAGCCACAAACTCAAGCGCTTGAGGCGCTGATAGTCCACCAACAGAATACAGAACAGCAGACCGAACCCCACTGCCAGCCATATGATCTGCCTGAGGAACAAATTGTGGGTCGGGTGGGCCAGAATCTGCTGATACAAAGCGCTGTAAATGCTCATCAGGCCGATGGAGATGATGGCAAGCAATACGCCAATGATTGGCCAGTCGAAATTCTCAACCAGGCGGCGGTCCATCATGGTTCTTTACATCCATTTCCCTCGGTTTTGAATGCAGAAGCTCTCATCGTTTCTGGGGTGTCTCTTCCGTTTCCTGCCCCATAAAGGACAGGATGACTTTCCGAACGAGTGGAGCCGCGGCCGAAGACCCGTGGCCCCCGTGCTCGACGATGGCGCACACCACGATCTGTGGGTCCTCCGCAGGAGCATACCCTACAAACCAGGCGTGATCGCGTTCCTTATGCTTGGTGATCTTTTCAAGGAGCTTGCGGTTGGCACCCTCTGCAAGCCCGACGACCTGAGCGGTCCCGGTTTTGCCTGCGATGGAAACCGCCTTGTGCTTGATGCCGTGGGCGGTTCCCCTCGCCTCATCGACCACACCCAGGAGAC
>CAZEOY010000815.1:0-1594 GCA_964513835.1 uncultured Syntrophobacteraceae bacterium | reverse complement strand
AATCTCGCTGAGTGGCGTCCCCATGGGCAGCTCGAAGCACCCCGGATTGTTCACCCGCCCGCTCACACAGTAGAGCTTGGTGCCGGAGCCTGACTCCGTGCGCGACAGCCCCTTGAACCATTCCGGACCGTTGCGGATGATATGGGGGACGTTGGCGAGGGTCTCCACATTGTTCACGAGCGTCGGGCGTTCCCAGAGTCCCTTGTCCGTCGGGAACGGGGGTGCTTTGACCGGGTTCGGGCGCTTCCCCATCAAGGCCTTGAGCAGCGCCGAGGCTTCCCCGCAGATGTAGCGTCCCCCGCTTCGGTGGACGACCATGTCAAACGAAAAACCCGAGCCCAGGATGTTCTTCCCGAGTAGGCCGGCCTCTCTCGCCCGCTCCACCTCCCTCTCCAGGATTCGGGCGGCATTCTCGTACGATGGGCGAACGAAGATGTAGCCCTTTTCAGCTGATATGGCGAAGGCAGCGATAGCCATGCCTTCAAGGATGGTGTGAGGATCCGCATGAATGAGCACACGATCCTTGAAGGTCCCGGGCTCCATCTCATCGGAGTTGACGGCCACATAGCGCGGGTAGGCCCCGTTCTCGGGTACGGCCATCCACTTCTTCGCACAGGGAAAGCCGGCCCCTCCCCGCCCCCTCAGGCCGGCTGCGTCGATAATCTTCGGTACCTCGCGGGGTGCGTTTTCGCGAAGCACCCGGGCAAAGGCCTCATAGCCTCCGCCGGCACGGTATTCCTCAAGGGTCACAATTCGATCCGGCTTGCGGTTCCGGAGCAGCACCTGATCAACCATGTCCGTTCATCTTTCAATTTCGTCCGATTCGTCGGGCCTGCCACCGTTTCTGCATTTTTCCAGAATGCGATCGATTTTCTCCGGTGTCAGGTTCCCATAGACTTTCCGGTTGACCATCAGGGCGGGCGAGCGATCGCAATACCCGATGCAGCAGGCGGGAAGCAGGGTGAAGAGGCCGTCGGAAGTGGTCTCCCCATATTGGATCCCCAGGCGGGCGGACAGCATCTCCAGAACCGACAAACAACCATTCATCCAGCAGATGGCGCTGTCGCAGACGTGGATCACGTGTTTGCCGACGGGCTCCCTGTAGATGAAATCATAGAAAGTCGCCAGCTCATCGATTTCCAGGGGCGTCATGTCGAAGAGCTCGCAGGCCAAGGCCATGGCTTCATCGTTGACGAAGCCCAAATGATCCTGCAGCTCCAACAGAACATCCACAATCAGCTCACGCGGGTGGTCCGATTCAGCTACTTTTCTCCGTAAGGATTGTCTCAATTCATCGGGGAGCATTTCACGCCATCTCTGCTACGAAAAGTTTCGAGTTTCGGGCTTGGAGTTTCGAGTGAAAGGCCGGCATCGGCTCATCGGGTCCCTTCATGAATCAGAGTGTCCTGAAAGGGCATGCGGGACTCCACTGGACAGGCCTCCCCGGATGCAACGAGCGGGAGCCAGGGCCTTCAGTGAAACGAAATCCCATGAATCTTTTTGCAGACAGGTTCCTGCCCATCCGCCTCTTCTTGAGAAAGACCAAGCCGTTCGCGCACCGTTTCGGCAAACCTCTGAAGCTCCTCTCCTTCAA
>CAZEOY010000814.1:0-1596 GCA_964513835.1 uncultured Syntrophobacteraceae bacterium | reverse complement strand
GTTGGAGGTCTTGTGCAAGACGTAGATTTCGTCCATCAGGAGCTTTCTGGAAACCGATGCCACCCCTTTGGAGATTTCCCGAATGGGGACCGTCGTGCAGATCACCCAGTCCCACTCGGGGAAGAATGCCGCGGCCATGAGGTTTGGGGTGCCGCCGTCTTCATAGAGCAGAGTCTGCGTCGTTCCCGAGGATTTCTGATCGAGGATCGTTTGAAACCCGGAAAGGTTCAGGTCGGTCAATACACTCCTGCCCACGAGGTCGGCCTGCGGGTGGAGGAGGATCGTACCCTTGCCGTCGGTGACAAAGGAACGGCCGTTTTCTCCCATCCTTGTGCCAAGGATACTTTGGGCCAGGTCATCGGTTTCGAGCTGCTTGACTCCCGTATAGATCATTCCCACCAGAGCTGCATTGGCGTCGAGAATGGGACTGTATGCGGTTACATACCAGCTGTCCACGACGAAGGCCCGGCCCGAAAAGATTTCACCCTTCGTGACGGCTTCGATGACCGGGTTAGGCCGGCCATCGGGGAGCGTGGCCGAGAGGAAGGTGCCAACCGCCCGGTTGCCCTCCCGGTCTTTCACATTGGTGAGCACGCGCAGCATGTCCCCTTGAGCGTTCATCTTCTGGAAAACCGTGCACGTTCCACCCACGATATCTTTCACCTCGTCCACCAGAAATCCGGGGTTTTCGGATGCATAATCGGCTTCGAGCTTGATGTCTCCGATCTGAAGCACGGGCAGGACGGCGACCTGGGTCTGCTTGTCGACCGGGTTGACGGCATTCCATCCGTCGTAATTGGATGTTTGCTGCAGCATCCCCTTCTGAGACAAGAGGTGTCTCGCAACAGAAAGGTCCGAGGTGACCTTTTTCTGGAGCAGTCCCTGTTGAGCCTGACAGGTCTGCTTGATTCCCTCGACGACTCGAACGGCCTCTTTTTCAGTCAATTCATTGAGCACTTCGTTTTCGCCCGTCAACGCACTGACATAACCTGTCAGATTTGAGGAAGCCGCGAGCTTCCGTGCATCCGCCTCGACCTTCGCGATGATGGAGGACAGGGTACCGCGTTCGCTCTCCAGCCCGACTTTCAGGATTTGGCGGGCCTGTTCATCCAGAGCGGCATAGGACTGCTCACTGGTGGAGCTCCCAAAGGAGCGGAACTGGTAGAGGCCTGCAATTCCCACAATCAGGACCGGAATGGCCACCAATAGTGCGCAGGTCAGAGTCAGCTTCATCTTGAGCGTCAGTTTCCGGATCATGGGTTACCTCTCGATAGGCTTTGATTTGTGCGGAGAGGGTTCTCAACCCCCGGTCGTGAGCTCAACCGCGCTCATGAAAACCGGAGATGGACCTGCTCGTCCGTTGGCCAACTGGTCACGTCGTCTTTGACTGCGAGCTCTCCCCCGTGCAAGACACCAGGCGAAGGCAGGCAGGTCAACCCGCTTCCTCCAATCAAAACAGATGCCAATCCTGCGTGGGCTTAAAGCCTGTGTGGTGCCGGGAGGCTGGAGAATGCACTCAATAGATGGTTGACACTTCCAAATGGTCGATACTAGTGTAGCTCCCTCGTTGGGCTTGAGAATATGCGGGAAGCCGGG
>CAZEOY010000813.1:0-1598 GCA_964513835.1 uncultured Syntrophobacteraceae bacterium | reverse complement strand
CTCCCTGGACGTTCTCATCGTGGACGAAGCATCCATGGTGGACCTCGCGCTCATGACCAAGCTCACAGACGCGCTTCCAGCCCATGCCCGGCTGATTCTGCTCGGCGACAAGGATCAGCTGGCCTCGGTGGAGGCGGGGGCAGTCCTCGGCGACATTTGTGACCGTGGAGAGGGCTGCGGCCTCTCGTCTTCCTTTGGAGAGTTCCTCCGGAAGGTGCTGGGCCCAATGGACTGCCCCATCGGAGGGGCTCGCCCCGGCCTCCATGACTGCATCGTCGAACTGAGAAGAAGTTATCGATTCAGCGAGTCCAGCGGCATCGGAAGGCTCAGCGAGGCGATCCGCAACAGCCGGACGGATGAGGCCATGGAGGTGCTTGGCGACTCGCGCCATGCCGACCTCCAGTGGAGGGAGACCCCTCCCCCCCCGTCCCTTTCCGATCGTATGGGCCCCGTCATCCAGGAGGGGCTGAGAGATTATTTTCAGTCCAAAGGCATCCGCCAGCTCTTTGAACGGCTGGCCTCATTCCGGCTCATCGCCGCCTTGAGAAGAGGGCCGTACGGCGTTGAGGGCCTCAACGGGATGGTGGAGCGCATTTTCGAGGCGAAGGGGGTCGTTCGACGGGGTGAATCCTACGCGGGACGCCCCATCATGATCACAGCCAACGATTATAATCTGCGACTCTACAACGGGGACATGGGCATCTGCCTGCCGGCGGGATGGCCCGAATCCTCAAACCTCCCGCGGGAGGAACCGGAGTTGCGGGCAACTTTCCTGGACGCCGGAGGAACGGTTCGAGAGTTTCCCATGAGCCGCCTTCCCGCCTATGAAACGGCTTATGCGACCACCGTACACAAGAGCCAGGGCTCGGAATTCGATACGGTGCATTTCATCCTCCCGGATCACGACTCCCCCGTGCTCACGCGCGAACTGCTCTACACGGGGATCACCAGGGCTCGAAAACGGGTGATCCTGTGGGGCTCCGCCGAGATCCTGCAACTTGCCATATCCCGCCGCATCCAGCGAAGCTCCGGCCTTCGCGACGCCATCTGGGCGCCGTGACCCGCACAGCCCGTCGAGAGCCTTCGGGTCACAGTGCCCGGCAAACATGTTCTCTTCACAGGGAGCAGAAAGATCCTGCGCAACACAAGGACGCCAGATGGATCAAGGGGATTCGAGAGCCGTTCCCGGCCGTTCACCTCGGCGGTGCTGCGCCGGAACTTCACCGGGCCTCGCGGGGGATCAAGGGATGTCGTGCGGCTCGCCGGCCATGGAAAAATGGAGCGGCAGGGCCGTTTTCAGCCCCTTGAGAGTGCTTGGCCCGCAAGGGAATCCAATTCCTCAGGCCGGTTCCAGGGCAGGTCGTTCTCCGCCACCCTCATGCCCAGAGGTCAAGCACCATTCCGGGCAGATCGGGGTGAAAGCGGAAACGCAGCGAGGGTTTTAGGGACCCCGATGGGCAGGAAGTCTCCTGTCCATCGGGGCCATTGAACCTCCTGGCCGGAGTCAGCGGCCTCTTTCGCTCTTTTGGATCTTGGCCCAGGTGTCGCGCAGAGTGACGGTGCGGTTGAAGACGAGCTTGCTCTCGGTGCTGTCCGGA
>CAZEOY010000812.1:0-1599 GCA_964513835.1 uncultured Syntrophobacteraceae bacterium | reverse complement strand
GAGACTGGGTCAGTCCGCGGTCCCAGTCGGAATTTTCGGGCAGATCGGCGTCCACGAAATAGATGGGGACCGTGAAGCCCCCGACGCCCATGACATCGTAGCGCCAGGCCCGCAGGTGAACGGTGCGGCCTTCCACCAGCGCCGATGTCCGCTGGGAGCACTCCTGGAGAAGCTCCTCGACACCCCATGCCGCCGGCTCTTCCACCTGCCAGCCGTCCTGCTCGAGCTTCTGCCGGAAATAGCCCCTGCGGTAGAGGAGCGTGATGGCGACCATGGGGACTCTGAGGTCCGCTGCCGACCGGATCGTGTCGCCGGCCAGAATGCCCAGACCGCCGCTGTAGGTGCAGACACGCTCATCAATTCCAATTTCCATTGAAAAATAGGCCACGGACCGATCGCTGTTGGAACCCTGTCCCATAGGAACCGCCTCGTTTGACAGTTTCGGGTTTCGACCAGTTAAGGCTCAAGCTCGACTTTTAGGTTGAGGAACCTGAGCATGTCCTTGAGGCTGATGATGCCGACGAGTCGTCCTCCCTCCGTGACCATGAGGCGGCTTGATCCCGTACGGTTCATGATGGACAATGCCTCCAGAGCATCGGTTTTCACGTCGATGGTATTGTCCCTTGAACAGCTCAGCGCGATCTGCCCGGCAGTTTTGAGGCTCCAATGCTCCCTCGGCACTTCCTTGACCTGCTTCATGGTGACACAACCCTGCAGCCGGCCTCCTTTCTCAACGACCGGGAAGAGCTTGTGCTGGTAGCGGTAGATGTAGTCTTCCACCAGCTGTTCCACCGTGGTGGACGGGGTGACCGTCACGGGATCCGACTTCATGAAACGGCGAACCGCTTCCCCCTCCAGCGCCTTTCGTACGAGCAGCTGTTGATAGGAGCCGCTGGCCGCACCCCGAAGAAAGATGCCGATGAAGAACCACCACATCCCTCCGATGAAATTGCCACTCAGAAACGTGAAGATCCCAAGGATGATGAGTAGCAGACCGAATGCAGCGCCCATCGCCGCGGCAACCCGGGTGGCCCATCGCAGGTCCTTTTTCCATCCCCAGAGGATGGACCGGAGGATGCGCCCCCCATCGAGCGGGAAGGCGGGAACGAGGTTGAAGACGCCCAGCACCCCATTGATCCATGCAAGGTATTTGATGACTCCGCGAACCGCCTCCGGCCATTCGGCACCAGCGGGAAGCTGGCAGATTCCATAGAAGGCAGACGCCAGAAATAAGCTGGAAAGGGGGCCCGCAGCCGCCATCATGAATTCCGCACGGGCGCTCGGCGGTTCGCTCTTCATCTCGGCCACACCCCCGAAAATGAAGAGGGTGATTCCCTTGATGGGCATTCCGAAACGCCTGGCAACGAGAGAGTGTGCTATCTCGTGAAAAATGATGGATAGAAAGAGCCCAAAGGCTCCAACAACTCCCATCGTCCAGTAGGTTTGAGGTGAGAGTCCTTCGTATCGAAACGGGAATAGTCCTGTCGAAAGGGACCATGCGATCAGTATCGCAAGGAACACCCAGCTCAGGTCGATCCGGATTTCGAAACCGAGAATCCTGAAAAGGTCGATCCGCTTGCCGAACATGCTTCTCCTTCA
>CAZEOY010000811.1:0-1600 GCA_964513835.1 uncultured Syntrophobacteraceae bacterium | reverse complement strand
AATAGACCCTTGAGATTCCACCACACGTGAGTTGCTGAAGAGGGCCGAAGTACTCCTCCAGAAGCAGGGGGTGGTTTCCAAAGAGGAGATTGTGAGTCTCCTCGGGCGTGATGATACCTTGACACGGGGGCCGGGTGATTCAGTGAAGGTCAGTTTCGGGGCCGACGAAACGACCGGCTCGATTCCATTTGCCTACAACAGTGCGCAGATATCTGAGCGGGCAAAGGCCCAGCTTGACGAACTGGGAAAGGCTCTCGCCTCGCCGGAGCTGGCGGGCTACGCTTTCGAGATCGCGGGTCACACCGATCTCCGCGGCAGTGAGTCCTACAATATGGATCTGTCCCTGAAGCGAGCCCAGGCCGTGAAAGGCTATGTTTCGAGGCAAGCCGGAGTTCCCTCGGCCAGGCTCGCAGCGAAGGGATTTGGGGAGAGTCGCCCCGTGTCCCTCGGACGTGATGAGCCATCCCATGCAATGAATCGTCGCGTGGAAATCGTCCGCCTGGGAGCCATGGGCAAAACCGCCAAAGGCAAGCTCTCCCTCTCTGGCCGACAAGAAGGAGTTGCCATTTCGCTCGATACGGGGTTCCTCTCCAGGGAGGGAAATTCCGGCCAGCGCCGTCGCATCAATTCTGATGGTACCACAATCCTGAGGTCTGAGAGGGATGTCTTTCAGATTTTCTTTCGGCCTCACCAGGATTGCTATGTTTATGTGCTTTACAAAGATGCTGCGGGAAGGTGGGTGAGTCTCTTTCCAAATAAGGCATCTTCTGCACCAGGCAATCCCGTCAAGAAAAACCAAAGTCATTGGGTAGTGGGGAAAGATGAGGGCTTTCCTCTGAAAGGTGACTCCATCGGCAAGGAAGTTCTCTACCTGTTGGCATCTTTGAAGCGCATCCCTGAGCTGGATTCGCCTGCCGCCCTGAACGCAAAGCAAATGAGCTCTCTCATGAGAGGTTTTGAAGCTGAGGGCATATCGAGTCTGGGCTCGCCCGCTCGAGGTGCTCTGAGGGGCGGGCCGGCCGACCTGCAGAAAGTTGTCGATAGTGTCGGGGGGCACGGCGTGCTGGTCAGAGCTGTGTCTTTCATCCATCAGTAGCGGTTCTTCATGCATTCTTCGGAGGGCAGACCTCCGGCAGCAAGGATCTACGGAGGCAGGGAGCCCACGTGGAAAGGCTCTGGCTGAATTCACGGGAACCCCGGGCAACCATCGAGTGAGTGAGGGAACTGATGATTTCCGCTCTCTTCACCTACAAGAGAATGGCTTTCATGGTGGTGGTCTTTCATACCGCCTTGTTCTTCTCCCTCTCAGCCATTTTTCCCGGGCATGCTGGGGCTCGAACCTACGGCTTGCAGGTCGATGCCAGGTCTCGCGACGGCTCGACCACGCGGGTGGATCTGTATTCCGGCTATTATGCCCTCGTGATAGGATGCAGCGATTACCGCAACGGATGGCCTTCCCTTCCAAATCCCGTGAAAGACGCCCAAGAGGTTGCCAATGCCTTGAAAGGACTGGGCTGGGACGTCGATCTTCTGACCAACCCCGAAGGGGAGCAGATGAAAGTGGCCCTCAATCGGTTGGTTGTGGGACCGGGTCAGGATC
>CAZEOY010000810.1:0-1608 GCA_964513835.1 uncultured Syntrophobacteraceae bacterium | reverse complement strand
CAGGAGCCATTCGGTTTGATGACATTGAACGGCTCATCTCGCTGTGGGTCGGATCCATCATCCTGGCGCCCGGCCATCGCACTTACGATCCCAAGGGGGTGAGCACCTGGGGTTACGACGTTTTCCCCAATGTGGTGACGTCCATCGAATTCGAGCGGTACCTGGCTTCAAGCGGCCCTACCGAAGGGAGGCTGGTCCGTCCTTCCGATGGCAAGGAGGTGAAGCGCATTGCTTTCCTGCAGTGTGTGGGAAGCAGGGACTACAACAAGGCCGGCCACGGCTACTGTTCTTCTGTGTGCTGCATGGCGTCCCTCAAGGAGGCGATGATCGCCCTGGACCAGGTCAAGGACCTGGATGTCTCCATCTTCTTTGTGGATATGCGCACCCATGGCAAAGGGTTCGAACGGTACTATGAACGGGCCAGATCACGGGGGGTCCACTTTCACCGATGCCGTGTGCACTCCCTTGAGCCTGCCAACGAGCAGGGGGATATTTACTTCCGCTACATCACCGATGAAGGCAAACAGGCCCAGGGTGAGTTCGACCTGGCGGTGCTTTCGGTGGGTATGGAGCCCTCGAAACAAGGGGTTGCCCTGGCGGAGATGTTGGGGTTGCATCTGAGCGGCGACGGGTTTTCGGTCACTTCGTCCTTCGCCCCGGTGAGGACGTCCATCCCCGGGATCTATATCTGCGGAACTTTCTCGGGGCCTAAAGATATTCCCCAGTCGATCATCCAGGCCTCGGCGGCAGCGGCGGAGGCCATGATTCCCCTGGCTGATGCTCGCTACAGCCTGACGGAGCAGCCTGAGCCTGCCTCCGGACGTGATATTCGCGGGGAGGAGACCCGCATTGGGGTCTTCATTTGCCACTGTGGCTCCAATGTGGCCAGCGTCATCGATGTGGAAGACCTCGCGGAATATGCAGCGACGCTTCCCCATGTGGTTCATGTGGAGCGCAGTCTCTTCGCCTGTTCGGAGGACAGCCAGCATGTTCTGAGGGACCAAATCGTCGAGAAGAAGCTCAATCGGGTCGTTGTGGCTGCTTGCACGCCGCGGACCCATGAGCACCTCTTTCAGGAGACCCTGAAATCCGCCGGTTTGAACGCGTATCTATTTGAAATGGCCAACATCCGCAACCAGGGGTCCTGGGTGCATGCGGCGGATCCGGCCGCCGCCACCGCAAAGGCTCGGGATATCCTTCGCATGAGTGTGGCCAAGGTGGCTCTCCTGGAACCCCTGGCCCCCGTTACGGTGACGGTGAATCCACAGGCGCTGGTAGTGGGAGGGGGTGTGGCCGGCATGGTGGCGGCTCTCGGATTGGCCGACCAGGGATTCCCTGTTCATCTGGTCGAAAAGAGCGGCCAGTTGGGAGGAAATGCCCGGCACCTGTTTCAGACCTGGAAGGGAGAGCCCATCCCGGAATTCGTCGATCAACTCATCACCCGCGTGAAAGAGCATGCTCTCATCACGGTACACATGCGGGGGCAGGTCACTCAGGCTGAAGGATTCATGGGAAGCTATCGCTCGACCATCACCAAACAGCACTGCACGACCACCATGGATCATGGAGTCGCCATCTTTGCCATGGGCGGGCAGGCCTATAGACCTG
>CAZEOY010000809.1:0-1621 GCA_964513835.1 uncultured Syntrophobacteraceae bacterium | reverse complement strand
AACCCATGAGCCGGGGTTGTCGCGCATCACCCTGGTGACCACGGGAGATCAACATATTCTGGAGCAGATCGTCAAGCAGTTGAATAAGCTGATCAATGTCATTAAGGTCTATGATTTTCGCGAGATCGAGTTTGTGGACCGCGAAATGGCCTTGATCAAAGTGCGTGCCGAGCCCGCCACCCGCGCCGAGGTCTTACGGATTTCGGATATTTTCCGCGCCAAGGTGGTGGATGTCAGCCCCCATTATTACACCATTGAAGTCACGGGAAACGAAACGAAGATCGGAGCGATCCTTGAGCTCCTGAGCCAAATTGGCATCGTCGAGCTGGCTCGCACCGGCAAGGCGGCCCTGGCCCGCGCCAAGAAGCACTGAATCCCAGAGCACGGATTGGAATAGTGATTAACGATTTCAAAACCGCTCTGGCTCTCTGCCTCGACGGGAGGCGCCTGCGCCATTGACTTAAGGAGTGGCACGGGCTAAGCGAAGCTTCCCCGGAGTCTGGGGGTCTCGCCTGGGCAATCTTGGCGCAGCCCATGGCACTGCCGTCACCAGGGCTCAATGAGTTTCAGTCGGCAGGTCTCCCCCATCGAGGAGGAGTTTGGGCCGTTTTGAGACGGTCATCCGAAGGTTATCGGAACGGTTTCAGGCAGATCGAGTCGTGCTGGGATGCGGCTGCGGCGTGTCCTGGCGTGAAAAAACCGGCATTGTGAATCAGGCCTTGACCACGGTTGATCAGGGACTGGATGTAAGCGGTTGGAGGAGGAATCAATGAGGATTTTCTACGAGGCGGATGCAGATCTCAACGTGCTGCGCGGCAAAAAGATTGCGGTGATCGGCTATGGAAGTCAGGGGCATGCCCAGGCACAAAACCTCAGGGACAGTGGAGTCGATGTCGTCATCGGCCAGCGCCCGGGATCGCCCAATTACGACAAGGCCGTCGAGGATGGTTTTACCCCGGTTTCGGCCCGGGATGCTGCTTCCTCCTGTGACGTCATTCAGATACTCACCCCCGACCACACCCAGGCGCGCATTTACGCTGAAGATGTGTCTCCCTCCATGAAGGCGGGAAAGACGATTCTCTTCTCCCACGGCTTCAACATCCATTACGGACAAATTGTGCCACCTCCCGACGCCGATGTCGTCATGGTGGCTCCCAAAGGCCCGGGACACCTGGTCAGGAGCGAGTATGTCCGTGGAGCCGGAGTTCCTGCCCTGGTGGCCATCCATCAGGATGCGAGCGGCCAGGCCATGCAGACGGCGCTGGCCTATGCTCGGGGCATAGGCGCCACGCGGGCGGGAGTCCTCGAGACTTCCTTCAAGGAAGAGACGGAGACGGATCTCTTTGGAGAGCAGTCGGTCCTGTGCGGCGGGGTATCCGAGCTTGTGAAGGCGGGATTCGACACGCTTGTGGAAGCTGGCTACCAGCCTGAAATCGCCTTCTTCGAGTGCATGCACGAGCTCAAGCTCATTGTGGATCTCATTTACCGCGGCGGCCTGGCTTACATGCGCTACTCCATCAGCGACACGGCCGAGTACGGGGACCTGACCCGCGGCAAGCGCATCGTGACCGACGAAACCCGCGCATCCATGAAGAAGATCCTGGAAGAGATCCAATCCGGC
>CAZEOY010000808.1:0-1623 GCA_964513835.1 uncultured Syntrophobacteraceae bacterium | reverse complement strand
CGGAAACAGCAGAGAACCTGGCGCGTCCGCACAGTTCATCTTATACTTGATCAGAAGCTGGAACACCAGCACGAATTCGCCGATTTGAAGGCCTAACGGTCACCTCGATCGCCGGCAGTGTTTCTCGTGCGGTCTGCCCTGCCCCCGGCATTCTCTCGGTCGAGCTTCATGTATGACGGAGGAGTATCGTGTACCAGATCAAGCGATTAGATCTTGGAATGAGGCATGAAGGAGACGAAAAAAGTCATAGAAAGATCTCGACCCGATGGAATCCCTCGGCAAGCTCGAAGGGCTCGCCCTCTGCCATGGCCTCACATCGCTGCCTCAGCCAGGATTCGAGATCCGGAATCCCCAGCTCTCTGACCTGGCTTTCGTGACATTGCAGAGCTGCGAGCTTAAGCAAAAAAGTCTCTGTGATATCAACCTTATAATTGATGTCCTCCGCCGCCCAGAACAGGATCTCCCTCACCTTGTGAGGTTCGAGTCCTTCGGCTATCAGCTCCGGGTAGGCCAGATGGTCTCTGGCAAAGGGATAGACTGCGTCCATGACGACCTGCCCCGCCACCCGGTGGTCGCGATGCCAAAGGTAGCGCCGATAAGGGTCGGCCGTCATCACAATCTCCGGACGATGGATGCGAATCTGGCGAACGATATCCCTGCGAAATTCCGAAGTATCCTCAAGCCCCTGGTCCGGGTATTCCATGAACACGACTTGTTCGACCCCCAGAACCCGGGCCGCCGCCCGCTGTTCCTGTTTCCTCATCGCCGCCAGACGCTCCGGTGCGAGATGCCGGTCGGTGGTTCCCTTGTCTCCGTTGGTGATGATCACATAGACAACCGTCCGCCCTTCCCGCGTCCAACGCGCCACCGTTCCCGCCGCCCCAAACTCCGCATCGTCTGCGTGAGGGGCCACAACCAGCACATCCACAGGCATCGCCTTCTACTTCCTCCTGTTCCGGTTTCGAATTGATCCATATTCGTGGGAGTTGAACCCCTCTGTCCGCCACAGCCATGAAGATCATTCACCTGTCACATGACTGTTCCCGTTCGGCGATGTTGACCCCATCTGACGACCGTATTCCTCCATGAGTTCAACATAGCGATCGGCCATCGTGGACGCGACTCCGGACCAGCTGAAACCGAGCACCGAAGCCCTGGCCCTCTCGCGGACTTCCGATTTCCTGTCGGCACCCTGCAAGAAGCTGAGGATGCACTCGGCAAAAGCAGCCGGTGATCCATCTGACACCATGCATCCCGTTTCACCCTGCAGGATGATCTGCTCCATGGCACCCACAGAGGTCGAGACGACCGGAGTCCCGCAGGCCAAAGCCTCCAAAGATACCAGCCCGAAGCTCTCGTAGTGGGAGGGAACCACGAGAACGTCTGCCGAACTGTAATATTCGGGAAGATGATGATGTTCCACCTGCCCCACAAACCGGACTGAGCCGGCAATTCCAAGTTGATCAATCGTGCTCCGTAATTCCTCATGAGCCGGAGCTCCTGCACCCTCCCCCCCCACGAGCACCAGGCGCAAACCCGGAAATCCCCTGAGCAGGCGGACTGCCTGAAAAAGTCTTTCCAGCCCTTTTACGGGTGAGACTCTTCCCACGAATAGAAAAATGG
>CAZEOY010000807.1:0-1640 GCA_964513835.1 uncultured Syntrophobacteraceae bacterium | reverse complement strand
TGGTCCATGGTGGGCATAAAGACCAGGTTCCTGCCGGGCAGGGTGATGTGCGTCGTGATCCGGGCTCCCTTGCTGCCCAGTGGCTCCTTGGCCACCTGAACCAGGATTTCCTGGCCCTCCTGGAGTCGATCCTCGATGGGAATTTCCTCGATGGGCACATATTCAATCGTTTCTTCGGAGTCCTGCTCCTTCGGCTCTAACCCTGATTCAGAGGGCTCACCGGTGTCATCCACACCGCAGGAGCTCATGAAGAGGCGGTCCAGTTCTTCCATGGGACGTTGCACATCGCTCACGTAAAGGAATGCAGCCTTTTCAAGGTTGATGTCCACAAAAGCAGCCTGCATTCCCGGCAACACCCGCACGACCCGCCCTTTGTAGATATTCCCCGCAATTCCGCGGTCCGAGCTGCGCTCCACATACAGCTCCGCAACCTGGCCGCTCTCGACCAGCGCGACACGCGTTTCGAAAAAATCACTGTTTATGATGACCTCGGAGGACATTCTGAGCACCTTCCTTCAACAGCATCCGGAACTGAAATCGATCTCCCGGGATGGTCATCCCAGCGTGAGACGGACATTTTGCACACACGATAGTCTTCCAACTGCTCCTTCAGCAGAAGCTTCAGGATCGACACAGGCCTGAAGCACAGATTCTTCCCCTCCAACAAATCCATTTCGATGGTCTGCTCGTCGATCCGGCGTAAATCGACAAGTACGGCATGCAACGGTGCCGTGACCCGCCCTCGCTTGGTTTCCTTGAAGAGCATCTCCTCCGCCTGAAGCCTCCAGGTGCGTCCCAGGTCATCCGCCAGACTCTCCGGGATTCCTGACACCCGATAGGTGACGCGGACAGTGGCAGGCCGCTCGGGCTTCCGTTTCAATGCAGAAACCTTCACCACACGCAGCCCGTCTGGTGTCTCCCGGTCCAGGGCCGCCCTCACCGCCTCGGGCTCCATCTTCTCGCTCAGAGTCAGGACGGCATTCTCGGCCAGGCTCTCCATGCCCAATGGAAGCGCCTCTTCAAAAGACAGCTTCAGGTGAGGGTGGAAGCCCGAAGAATAAACAGCCGGCAGCCCCGACCTCCTTACGGCCCGAATCAGGCCCTGCGCGATCTCCAGCTGTCCGTAGTAACGAAGAGCGTCCAACTTGCTGTACTGGATCAGGTAGAGGAACTGCCCTTCCCCCTCGTCTCCATGAACCGCCTGGGATGCCAATCCCGAAGGATCGGGAGGCGCCGTCTCGTGAAGCTGGGGGAAAACCGTGCGATGATCGCACACTCCGCAGGCGGAGCAGGAATCCCATCGACAGTCGGGAGTGAGCGCCTCCACCATGCTTCTATCCAGTTCATCCAAGAGGAAGGCTCGCTCGACCCCCGAGGAAAGATGCTGCCAGGGAAGGACTTCATCCCGAGGGCGAGCCCGTTCGGCGTAAAACCGGGGATCCAGACCCGATTCCCTGAAGGCCCTCTCCCAGACATCAGGCCGGAAATGCTCACCCCACCCGTCAAACCGGGCCCCCAGGCGATAGGCCTTCTCGATGACCTCCCCCAGGCGGCGATCACCCCGGGCGAACACCGCTTCCAGAGTGCTCTGATCGGCATCGTTCCACTTGAGCCTCAACCCGGGCCGGTTCAACCGTTCC
>CAZEOY010000806.1:0-1644 GCA_964513835.1 uncultured Syntrophobacteraceae bacterium | reverse complement strand
CCTCGAGATGGTCACCGACGAGGAACGGGACTACATGTATCGCGAGTACGCCAAGGACAGCCGCATGCGACTCAATGTGGGGATTCGCCGGCGCCTGGCTCCACTCGTGGACAACAGCCTCAGGCGCAGGGAGCTGCTCCACAGCCTTCTCTTTTCATTCCCGGGGACCCCCATCATCTACTACGGGGATGAGATCGGCATGGGAGACAACGTTCACCTGGGCGACCGCGATGGAGTGCGCACTCCCATGCAGTGGTCCGCAGACCGGAATGCCGGCTTTTCCAGGGCCGATCCGGCCAGGCTTTATCTCCCCGTCATCATGGACCCGGTCTATGGCTACCAGGCGGTCAACGTGGAGTCGCAGGAAAGGAGTCTGTCCTCCTTCTTCCATTTCATCCGGCGCATGATCGCCCTGAGAAAACAATACAAGGCCTTCGGACGCGGGACCATGGAATTTCTGTATCCCGAGAACCGCAAGGTCCTCGCCTACCTGCGTCGCCATAACGAGGAGGTGATCCTCGCCGTCGCCAACCTGTCCCGTTTCGTTCAGCCGGCGGAGCTGGATCTCTCCAGGTTCAACGGATGGACACCGGTGGAGATGCTGGGCAGGGTCGAGTTCCCGGCCATCGGCGAGCTTCCCTATTTCATCACCCTGGGTCCCCACGCGTTTTACTGGTTTCGCCTGGACCCGCCCGTTCAACCGGTGGAGATCCGCGCTACCGGGGGAGCCGATACCGCAGGGCTGCCGGTCATCTCTCTTCAAAGAAGGGTAACGAGTCTCTTTGAGCCCGAAAACCTGGCGCGCATGGAGCACGACGTGCTTCCTCACTTCCTGCCTCTCCAACGGTATTTCAGAGGGAAAGCCCGGGATATCGTGGGCTGTCGCATCCTGGACTGGACCAAGCTGGGCAGCGGGTTCCAGTTCACTCTGGCGGAGGTCGCGTACGCCGACGGCGGGAAGGAGGTTTATGCTTTGCCCCTCAAAGTTTCAAGCGGAGATGAGGGGCAGAGGATCCTCGAAAACCTTCCCGAAAGTGTCCTCGCCTCCATTCGAACACCGGGGCAGACCGGAGTGCTTTATGATGCTCTGGCCGACAAGACGGCCTGCACCGATCTGGTCATGGCCATCAGCGACAGCCGTCGTTATCCCATGACCATCAACGGGGAGCTGGTCGCCCATGCCTTCGACGATCCGGCGGCAGTGTGCCGGTCGTGTGTGAACTACGGGAATCTTCGCCTGTTGGAGGCGGAACAGAGCAACACGTCGGTGGTCATTGATGAGAAGCTGATCCTGAAGCTCTTTCGTCAGGTGGAGCCGGGTCTGAATCCCGATATGGAGATTGCCGCGTACCTGACGGAGAAGACCGATTTCAGCCATTCGGCCCGCGTGGCTGGATACATGGTGTATCGTTCCGGCGAGGGGGTCGAATCCACGGTGGCCCTTCTGCAGAGGTTTGTGCCCAATGAAGGGGACGGATGGATCTTCACCCAGAAGGCACTCGATCGTTACTTCACTGCGGTTCGCGCTCTGCCAGTCCATGCCCGGCCACCGGATGTTTCGGGAGCTTCCTTCTGGGGGCTGGTGGGTCAAGACGTCCCGGAAAACCTTTTGCCCCTCTTCGGGACTTATCTGGATGACATCAG
>CAZEOY010000805.1:0-1651 GCA_964513835.1 uncultured Syntrophobacteraceae bacterium | reverse complement strand
CCTCTCACCCTGGCATAGATGAGCATCAGTTGGCGATAAGTGATGATGTCGGGCCCCCCGATGTCGAAATTTCCGCCGGCTGTGGCGGGCTCTTTCAGGCACCCGACGATATATTCCACCACATTCCGCACAGCAATGGGCTCACCCGGCGTGTCGATCCAGCGGGGACATACCATGACAGGCAGTCTTTCCACTAAATGCCGAAGCATCTCGAATGGAGCCCCACCTGCGCCGATGATGTTGGCTGCGCGGAGCACCGTCGTTTGAACCCTGCCCGACTGAAGGATCTCACCGACCTGCTGCCGGCTGACGAGATGCGGCGCCAGGTTGTCCCCCATCTCGCCAAGCCCCCCCAGGTAGATGATTCGGCTCACCCCGGCCTCATCCGCCGCCTGAAGGAAATTCTCGGCCGCCCGAATATCATGCTCGATGTAATCCATGTAACGGAGAATATTGCGCCCCCCCATGGAATGGACCAGATAGACGGCGGCGTCCATGCCATCCAATGCCCGGACCAGACTCCCGCGATCGAGCAAGTCCCCTTTCACCAGCTCAACATGCGGGCCTTCGGCATAACCGGTTCTGACACGATGGGGTGAGCGGACCAAACAGCGCGTGAACATCGACTGTTCCTGGAGGAGGGGAAGCAGTCTCCCTCCGACAAACCCCGTGACACCGGTCAGCAGAACCCTCTGAATGCACTCGTTCATGGCTGCAATCTCCTTCAGAACTCTCTCACACGCCCATACTCCCTCTCCAAAGCCCGATCCAAAGCCTTCAATACCGCGTCTGGACCGGACACCTGTTCAATATACAGGTATCTAACAGTTAATATTACACATTCTTGGAGAATTGGTGAGCAGCAATTCGGAAGAATCCGTACTTTACTCTTACGCTCAGCTGAATTATGGCTCAAAAGGCCCTTGCCCACCAGCACCTATGAATGAAGACACAAGACAAGGTGACCTTGGATGTTTATTTTCGGAGCATTACCGCTGGGATCGGGGGACGCCGGAGCCCAGTCCAAACCAGCGATTCAGAGCCGAACGGATGCTTGCATGGACGATCACGGGGATCCTGGCGAAAGATGTGACATGTGGGCTTTGATGAACATCAGCTCAGCGGACGAAAGAGGAGAGCTCGATCTGGTGCTGTTCACCAGGGAATACTCTGGAGGGCGTCGGAGGGAACCCCGATGGAATCAAGCCGGTTTTTAATGGCAGCAGGCCTGCTGGCTGTGCTATGGATGATGGTTGATCCACTGCAAACCCGGTCCAACTCCATTCCGGAGCCCGGACAGCGTCTTGTACCATGCCCTGGATCGCCCAACTGCGTATCCAGTGAGAGCGAGAACGAGCGGCACTTCATTGAACCTCTCGCGTTCGAAGGATCGCCCGAGGAGGCTTTTGACTGCCTCAAGCGAGTTCTCATGGCCACGAAGCGTGCAAAAGTGGTTTCTTCCGAATCAAGCTCACTTCGAATAGAGTTCCGAACCAGACTTGGTTTCGTGGACGATGCGTGTTTTGCTCTTGACCCGAAGAATGGTGTAATCCATATGCGGTCGGCATCACGGATTGGCTATTGGGATCTTGGAGCCAATCGCAGACGATTGGAGAGGATCAGGTTCGCCTTCGGCAGCACGAGCATGGTC
>CAZEOY010000804.1:0-1663 GCA_964513835.1 uncultured Syntrophobacteraceae bacterium | reverse complement strand
GCTGGGGGCCAGCGGCATCCAGAGCGGCAAATACATAATGCAGGCGGCAGCCGGGTGCCTGGGCTCCGAAACCGACCGGTGCAACATCTGCAACATCGGCCTGTGCCCCAAGGGGATCACGTCCCAGGATCCGCGCCTCTACAGGCGGCTGGACCCGGAAAAGGTTGCCGAGCGTTTGGTGGACGTGTTCCTGAGCTTCGACACGGAGCTCAAGAAGATTGTGGCGCCCCTCGGCCGGTCCACCTCGCTTCCCATCGGGATGTCGGACGCTCTGGCCATCAATGACTACAACGCCGCCGAGAGGCTGCAGATCAAATACGTGGTGTAGTGGAGCAGCGGATGGAAAGTGAGAAATTCTGCAGGATTTCAGGAATAGAAGACGGGCGGCGCATTGAATCGCGCATCCTGGAGGAGCGCATTCAGAAGGCCGTGGCCGACGGCCACCGGTTCATCGAGGTGGACGCCTACGGCCACCACGGCATCGGCGGACGGTTGTGGCGGGCCGGGAGCGAGCCGGTACAGGTGCGGATTGTCGGGACGCCGGGGCAGCGCGTCGGGTCCATGGGGTTTCCCAATACGCGCATCGAGATCATGGGCCCCACCTCCGACGATGTGGGCTGGCTGAACGCCGGTGCCGAAATCATCGTCCACGGCCACGCCACCAACGGTGCGGCCAACGCCATGGCACAGGGGAAGATCTACGTTGCGGGGAACATCGGCTCCCGCGGTATGACCATGACCAAGCACAACCCGCGTTTCGCCCCTCCCGAGCTCTGGGTGCTGGGCTCGGTGGGGGACTATTTTGCCGAGTTCATGGCCGGCGGTATCGCGGTGGTCTGCGGCCACGAGCCTCAGAATGCCGAGAACGTCCTGGGGTATCGTCCCTGCGTCGGAATGGTCGGAGGCAGGATTTTTTTCCGCGGCCCCCACAAGGGCTACAGCCGGAGTGATGCCAGGCTGGCTCCCCTCAGCCATGGGGACTGGGAATGGCTGTCGGAGAACCTGAAAGCCTACCTCGAGGCCATCGGCAGGCCCGAGCTGCTGGAAACCCTTTCGGATCGCCAGGAGTGGCAGCTGCTCTCGGCCCGGAGCCCCCAGGAGAAGTTCGTCGTCTCGCGCCGGTCGATGGCAGCCTTCCAAACGGAAGTCTGGGATGCGGAGCTGGGAAAGGGCGGCATGATCGGGGATCTGACGGGCCTCGACCGCAGCCCCATATCCGTCATCACGACGGGGGACCTGCGCCGGTTCCTCCCCGTCTGGGAGAACAAGCAGTATCTTTCGCCGTGCGAGGCCAGCTGTCCCACCGGCATCCCGGTGCAGGAGCGGTGGCGCCTCATCCGGGAAGGGCGCGTGGACGAAGCCGTAGACCTGGCTCTGGCCTACACCCCGTTTCCGGCGGCGGTCTGCGGGTATCTATGCCCCAACCTGTGCATGCAGGGATGTACGCGAAGTGTGGCCCACATGACTCCCGTGGACACGAGCAAGCTCGGGAAAGCCAGCATCAACGCCAAGCTTCCACCCTTGCCGCCCCTTTCAGGCAAAAGAGTGGCCGTTATCGGCGGCGGGCCCTCAGGCCTCTCCGTGGCCTGGCAGCTCCGTCAACGGGGCCACGAGGCTGTCGTTTATGATGTGCAGGGCGGGCTGGGTGGGAAGATTTCCGCAC
>CAZEOY010000803.1:0-1674 GCA_964513835.1 uncultured Syntrophobacteraceae bacterium | reverse complement strand
ATGTCAAACTCTGGGAGTCCCCCGGCAAAGCCGGGGGTTTACCCAGGAGAAATTAACGGATATTCCACCCAAGGCCAAGAAGTCCTCGATCCTGAAGCCCTCCCTCGCGCAGTCGAAGAGCAGCAGGATCGTCGTCTTGTCGACGAGCACGACAAAGTACCTCTCGCCGCCCTTGAGCTGCGCGACAAGGGCGACCATGAGGTCCACCCCCAGTAGGTCTTTCCCCAAGAACTGCCAGGTCTCGGAATAAAGGAAATGCTCGTACTCGTCTCCAAGCGTCCTGAGCCACCCCTTGTAGCTGGCCTCGCTGGTCTCGAAGAGTTGGAAGACCGGGTAGCGCTTCTTCGCCCTTTTGATGACGTGCTTGTCAGTCCCGTGGACGATCTCGCCTCCCAGTCGGTCGAAGAGGTCCAGCAGCCACAGGACCCCCGATTTCGTGCCGAAGAAAGGTATCGGACCCTGCGGGTAGCCAGCCCCCGGGCCCGGGCCGTAGACGGCTGCATAGGCGTTCGGGTTTTTGAGCCCGTGCGGGTCTGTCAGGACCTTTTTCAGGAGCTGGACCGCGGTCTTCGGGATCTTGGGGAAGGCCTGCAGGCTTTCGGTCTCAAGCTCATGCCAGTTGATGTTTGCGGGCTGCTTCCTCTGCGGAAACTGAATGATGTTTCCCATGGTGTTCCTCCTGTTACGGACGTACGTCTCCGAATCCATGACGAGTCGTCACGGTTCAGGTTCCAGTGCATCGATGAATGGTTGGGTCTTGGAACCGAGATGTTGCTGTTAGGTAGAAAATGAATCGCGGGGTGCTACCTCGAAGCGAGCTGCGGCTCGTAATCCCCCTTCAGGATCGATGCATGGAGGCCATCGGCCTCGATCCCGGCGTAAGAGTATGTCCCCTGGTAAAAACCCCTTCGGTCGAGGATGCGCTTGACCTGCATGGCGCTGAAAGCGCTTCCCTCGGCTGTTGTGTGGCCCTCGCGGTTCAAGCGCTCGGCGATCCTTCGGAGAGGCAGTTTCGGGTGCTCATGTCTCAGCTCGAACACCCGCTGGACCGTCGCCACCTTCTCACCGTTCACGACAAGCCGCTTCGCGTCTCTTCTGACCGCATACCCGATACAGGGCCGGCCGCCCGCGTAACCCCCTTTCCTGGCCTTGGCCTTCCTCCCGCCGCTCAACCTCATTTTGATCAACTCCTTTTCGTACTCCGCGAATGCGGCGACGATGGTCAGCATCATCTTCTGCATCGGGTCATCCCACCTGTAGGGCTCCATGACAGAGATGAGCTCGACCCCGATGCGCCTGAGCTCCTTTTCGACCCAGAGGCAGTACATCGCATCCCGGGATAGCCGGTCGAGCTTCGGGACGATCACTTTCTCGATGACTCCGGTTTTCGCGTCCTCCATCAGGGCGAGGAGCCCCGGCCGCTCGGTGAGGGCGCCCGAAACCGTATCCTGGTGAATGACCACCAGCTCAAGATCGTTTGTCTCGCAGAAGGCCTCCACAGCCTGTTTCTGGGCGTCCAGCCCGTAGGCGTTTTCTCCAGCCTGGTCTTCGGTCGAAACTCTCACGTACCCTGCAACGTTCATGGCGCCTCCTTGTCGAGTTGTAATGGGGATGGTGCTTGTCCTGGAACCTGTTATGGAATCTCACCCGGGTCGAGGAACCCTTCAGTCGCTT
>CAZEOY010000802.1:0-1697 GCA_964513835.1 uncultured Syntrophobacteraceae bacterium | reverse complement strand
CCCCGAAGGGGACAATGAAGACCTGACCTCGGGGATGCCGAAGCCGGAGGGAGCGAAGAGAAATCGCTTCAACCGTGCCCTTGGCGGTACCTGCCTCGACGTAGTCCCCCACCCGGAAGGCGTCGTCGACGAGAAAGAAGACCCCGGAAATGATGTCCTTCACCAGGGTCTGAGACCCGAAGCCGATGGCCAGTCCCACCACCCCGGCCCCGGCGAGGAGGGGGGCGATGTTCACGCCCAGGGAGGCCAGGATGCTGAAGCCGACGACCACAAAAAGAAAGACCAGGATGACTTTCCGCAGGAGCATGAGGAGGGTTCCGCTGCGGGACCCACCGGCGCCCCCCTCTTCCGCTTCATCACTCTGAAACGGCATTTCCTCCCTGATCTTCCGGTCGATGCGGGCCTTGGCGACTTCCCAGACAATCAGCCCAAGGAGCAATGCGATGACGACGCCGAGAACGCTTTGGGCAAACAGCCACCCGATATCGAACTCGATGCCCCAGAGCTCCATGGCCGCGAAGAAGAGGAAGCCCAGGAGCACCGTCCGGAAACCCTTGCGGATCAGCGGGAAGTAGATGGCCATGTCCTTCTCCGGGGTCTTTTCCCGGCGATGCGGGAGCTCCATCACCGACTCCCCCGGCTCTGCCTCTTCACTTTGATCCGGCGCCGTGAAATCGATCACTTCCCCAGTCTTCCTCCCCAGCCGGGTGAACAGATGCTGCAGCCACTGATCCATGCCGATGCAAAGGGGAACAAGAAAGAGGCTCATGACCAGGTTGAGGATCGTCGTGTCGGCATAAATGAGAAGCCTTGCCCACCAGTATACGCCGACCGCCAGTGCAAGGAGGATCGCCGGATAGTGCCAAAGGTCGGCACACTTCCGGCGGAACACATTGGGTGAAGTGGAGCCCGGGTCCACAGCCGGGCAAACCACCCGCGCGACGCGGTTCCGAACCTGCCAGATCATGACGGCGAGAAAGATGCTCATGATGGGGCCGACTGCGGCATAGACGAACAGGAAAAGTTCGCGGCTGGCCCCGGATTTCGCTAAGGCAAGAGCCAGAACGGACCCCGGAAGGACGGATGCCGTCAACCATAAGATCCACCGATAGAGAAAACGCGCATCGGAATCGGACAGGATCACCAGCCGCAGTTCGGGAGCCTTGGGAGAGGCAAGCAGCCGGGCGGCCATCTCAACGATCCGGAAATAATACGTCAGAATGATGGCGCTCGAGACCAGGTATCCCAGGTCCCACTGGCTGTACAGGATGAGATGAGCCAGGAAAGTGACCAGCACATAGACGCCGAGTCCAACGCTGTCCAGAAACAGCCTGGAAAGGATGAGGCCGGCCCTCTCCCACCCGCCGTGCGGGATTGCCTTGAGCACCTGGCTTCGCAGTCCTTCCGTCTTGCGTAGCAGTAGACGTTCCGCTGCCCATCCCAGGAGAACGATGAGGACGACGGACCCCACAGCCCTGAGGAAGTAATCGAAACCTTTGCCTCCCACCAGTTTTTCCCAAACATCGGTCTCCGCTGACGTATGAGCCCCGTCAATGATGCCGGTGATTTGACCGGAGAGAGCGGACAAGGCATTCTGCGCTGCATAGAACCCGAACGCAATGCCCTTGTCTTCCACCCCCTCGAGCTTTTTTGCTTCCTTGCCGGATTTGGCGGCTGCCTTCTTCTTGAGCTCGGCG
>CAZEOY010000801.1:0-1698 GCA_964513835.1 uncultured Syntrophobacteraceae bacterium | reverse complement strand
CCGGATTCTTCTTGACGAGCGTCATCGGAAAAGCCAGGAGAGGGGACGAGAATTTGCTCTACATCGACGTGGGAGTTTTCGGTGGACTGATGGAGAGCGTTGGCGGCATAAAGTACACCTATGTCGCTGAGAACGGGAACCAGCCCAAGGCGTGGGTCGTGGCGGGGCCAACCTGCGACAGCTTCGACGTCATGGATCGGGACGTCATTCTGCCCGAGCCCGGCGTCGGAGATACTCTGGTCATCCTGGCCAGCGGGGCGTACACGACCTCGTATGCATCGGTTTTCAACGGATTTGAAATTCCTCCCACGATTCTCCTGTAGGTTTGGCGGGGGGGACGGCGGCGGCTGGGACCGCTGCAGGATGATTTGGAAAAAGACAATGGAGAGGCGGTGCTGAGATTGAACAGTGTACCCGATTCTGACAACCCGGTGGTGATCCGCATCGAGCCCTCAAGGGGATGGGTTTCACTCAAGCTCGGTGAGTTGTGGGAGTACAAGGAGCTGCTCTATTTTCTCATCTGGCGGGACATCAAGGTTCGATACAAGCAGACCGTGATGGGAGCGGCCTGGGCTTTCATTCAACCTTTTTTCACCATGGTGGTGTTCAGCCTGTTCTTCGGAAGGCTCGCCAAGATTCCGTCGGACGGGGTGCCGTATCCGCTTTTCAGCTTCGCGGCCCTGCTCCCCTGGACATTTTTCGCCAATGGGCTGAGTAATGCGTCCAACAGCCTGGTCGGCAGTTCGAACCTCATCACAAAAGTCTACTTCCCGCGTTTGGCGATCCCCATCGCCAACGTCTTTTCGGGTATCGTCGATTTCTCTATCGCCTTTGTGACGCTCATGGGCATGATGCTCTATTATGGCATGATGCCGACCTGGAATGCCCTGTGGCTGCCTCTCCTGCTTCTGCTCGCTCTGGTGACCGCCCTGGGGGTATCTCTCTGGCTTTCGGCCATGAACGTCCAATTCCGGGATGTCAAGTATACCATTCCCTTCATCACCCAGTTCTGGCTGTTTGCCACGCCCATCGCCTATCCCAGCAGCCTGCTGACGGAACCGTGGAAGTCCGTTTACGCCATCAATCCCATGGTGGGGGTGGTCGAAGGGTTTCGCTGGGCGCTGCTTTCGACCGATACGGCTCCAGGCCTGCCTGTGTTGATCTCCACGGTGGTGGCGGTCACCATTCTGGTGGGTGGTTTGTTCTATTTCAGACGGTTGGAAAAGACGTTTGCGGACGTCGTGTAAGGGTGGCTGCATGAACGACATTGCGATACACGTGGAAGGGATCGGCAAGCGGTTCTATATCGCCAGGAGGCAGGAGCAATACAAAACCCTGCGGGACACCCTTGCGGATGTGTTCACTGCCCCGTTCCGGAAGGTGGGCAGGCTGCTCCGTGGTCATGCGGGAGGGGCAGCCGAGCTCAACGAGGCCATCTGGGCCCTCGAAGATGTTTCCTTCAGTGTGCGGCGCGGGGAGGTTATCGGCATCATCGGGCGGAACGGGGCGGGGAAGAGCACCCTGCTCAAGGTTCTCTCACGCATCACGGAGCCAACCCGGGGATTTGCCGAAATCCGCGGAAGGGTGGGCTCGCTGCTCGAGGTCGGCACGGGCTTTCACCCGGAGCTGACGGGCCGTGAAAACATCTATCTCAACGGATCCATTTTGGGCATGAGGCGGGGCGAGATTGAAAGGAGT
>CAZEOY010000800.1:0-1709 GCA_964513835.1 uncultured Syntrophobacteraceae bacterium | reverse complement strand
ACACGCTCCTCGAAAGGGACCTGCTCAAAAGAGGTGCGGGCATCACCACCGCTTTCATCACTCGCATCAGGACCAATCGCGATTTAGGAGGATGGGTCGAGCTCAAGCCCTGGAAGCAGGTTCTCGAGGAGATCAACGAATCCTTGAAGCTGCTGCCGCTGCCTCAAGGAGAATCGCATGAGATGTTGGATGTGGACCTTCGGCGGCCCGGGGACCGCGACCGTCTGAGGGACCGGGTGCGCAGGATTCAGAGGGAGTGGCAGCAGGCGCGCGGCCCCCTGGACTCTCATTTCATCCTGCTCAACAACATGCTCCAGGGCTACTCCGCGGTTGAGGACATGATCGGCGAAGGCGTAAACCGACTCCTCTTTGAAGGCCATTCCGTCGGTCAGCATCAGCGGTTCGTGGGAGTGGAGTCCAACGCAGCCTACGTTCGGGACATGGAGCTCCACGTGCCGGCTCCCTGGCTGGGGGAGGGCATTGAAATCGCCGACTGCCAGGGCAGTGATTCCCCGAATCCGCTCCATCTGGGTCATGTGCAGCAGTATTTGATGTGCAGCCATTTCATTCTCTACGTCATCAACAGTCGAATGGGTCTGCGCGAATCGGATTTCAAGCTGCTCGAGCTGGTCAAGACGCTCCGCATGGTCCCACAGACGTTTTTTGTGTTAAACGTCGACCTGGACGATCATCCGGATGCTGCGGACATCCGACGCATTCTGGAGCGGGTTCGCGAAGAGCTGAACTGGGTCGTTCCAACTCCTCGGGTCTACGCGTTCTCGGGTCTTTACCACCTCATCGATGCTCAGGGTGAGTCGCTTGCTGAGGCCGAGCGGTCTCGCTTCGATCTGTGGCGGCGTGACTCAAGTCTGTCGAGTCTTACACAGGAAGGGTTCTCCGCCTTTCGCCGTGACCTGATCCAGCGGGTGTGTGAACAGCGCACCCGCGTTTTCTGTGCAGTCGGGCTCAGTCGTCTTTGCATGGTTGCCGGCAGCCTGATGGATACCGCTGTTGTCCAGAGGCAGTTTCTGGATCGAGATGTGCATCATCTCCAGCAGTCCGTCGCCGATCTTCGGCGTCGGCAGAAAGATCTCCAGGCTACTCTCGAGACTCTCAAAAACGCCATCAGCGGCCTTCGGGTTTCTGTGACCCGGGATCTCGGCAGGGCGGCGGACGAATACTTCGATTTGAAAGACGGCCCTCTCGTCCGGGAGATTATCGAGCTCGTCAAGCACTACCCGGTGGAGGGCCGCTACGAGAGGGATCTCGCCGATCCTCGCCGTATCGTCAGAACGCTGCACACTTTCTATACGAATTTCCGCCATGACGTGTCTCATCATCTGATTGAAAGAACCAATGCTCGCATCATCGAGTTTGCCAGGGAGCAGGAGGATTTCATCGGCGCACGGTTCCGGGATGCGTCGCGGGCCTTCTGGTCTCTCTACGCCAAGGCTCTGGACGAGTACCGAAGTGAGGCGGCGCGTTACGGCATCACATTGAGTTCTCCGGTCGGTTTGGGGGCGAGTGAATGGAAGGCTCCGCCCGAGCTGACTCCCCCGACCTTCGGCGCCATACCCGAGCAGCAGGCGGTGAGCCGATCGATTCTTCTGATGAAGTTTGGCCTCGGGCGTCTCTCGCGTTTCTTGACGGACCTCAAGGGGCGCATGGGAGCGCCTGCTGATTTCGGTTACAGGGAGACACGGGGCAGG
>CAZEOY010000799.1:0-1729 GCA_964513835.1 uncultured Syntrophobacteraceae bacterium | reverse complement strand
TTGCGAGATAGGGATCGATCAGGCCCTTGACCCGGAAGGGAAATCCCGTCGAAATCAGGGCATCGTGGAGCTGAACTCCGTCCCGGACTCGAATGGGTTGACCGTTCAGGTACGCGCCGTTTCCGCGGCGTGCGGAGAAGAGTTCGCCGCGCACCGGGTCCAGCACCAGCCCCAGCACGGGGCTTCCATCCTGCCAGGCTCCAATGGAAACCGCCACGAATGGGAATCCGTGGATGAAATTCGTTGTTCCGTCCAGAGGATCGATGATCCAGGTGATGCCATCTACCAGTGGGCCTTGAGCTGATTCCTCGGCCATGATGTGGTGGTCGGGGAACCGGCTTCGAATGGCTTCGATGATCAGCGCCTCGCTCGCGTGGTCCACCTCCGTCACAAAGTCGGAAGGACCCTTGGAAAAGATGGAATCGCTGGTAAGACGGCCGATGCGCTCGCGGATCAGCTCTCCCGCCTTGAGAATGACGGCATGAGCGACCTGCTCCATTTCTTGTATCATGAGATCCTTTCTCTCCTTGATGATTGCGACCTCGTCGCGATTTGCCCTTGACAACCTTTGGAATCCACGTCTATAGACCGGATTCTACAGCCAATCCAGAGGAAAAGCGCTCGTTTCTTCTGTTCCTCCTGTTCCCACGCGAGTATCAGGCTCGATTTTGCGGTTTTCACTGTCATGAGACAATGAAACGTTTTGAAGGAGCCCGGAATGACGTTTCAGGAATTGATCCTTGCACTGGACAAGTTTTGGTCTGACCGCGGCTGCGTCATTCAGCAGCCCTATGACCTGGAAGTTGGGGCCGGGACGTTCAATCCCGCCACCTTCCTTCGCGTCCTTGGGCCCGAACCTTACAACGTGGCCTATGTCGAGCCGTCGCGCCGCCCGACGGACGGTCGTTATGGGGAAAACCCCAACCGACTGCAGCACTACTACCAGTACCAGGTTATCATCAAACCTTCCCCGCCGGATTCACAGGGCCTTTATCTCGAAAGCCTCAGGAGCTTCGGCATCGACCCCCTCGACCACGATATTCGCTTCGTGGAAGATGATTGGGAGTCGCCGACTTTGGGTGCCTCGGGCCTGGGCTGGGAAGTGTGGCTTGATGGCATGGAGATCACCCAGTTCACTTATTTCCAGCAGGTGGGGGGCATTGCCCTGAGCCCTGTGAGCGTCGAGCTGACCTACGGGCTCGAGCGGATTGCCATGTACCTGCAAGGGGTCAACAACGTCTACGACCTGATCTGGGCCGGCAACGTCACCTACGGGGATGTTCACCACCAGGGTGAAGTGGAATGGTCCCACTACAATTTTGAAGAAGCCAACGTCGAAATGCTCCTTCAATTGTTCAACATGTACGAAGCCGAGTCCCTCCGGATGAACGAGCGCGGCCTGGTTCTCCCCAGCTACGACTACTGTCTCAAGTGCTCCCATGCCTTCAATCTGCTGGATGCACGCGGCGCCATCAGCGTCACCGAACGAACCAACTATATCGCGCGGGTCCGCAATCTGGCACGCCTGGTGGCGCACGCTTACGTCGCTCAGCGCGAGGCCATGGGATATCCACTTTTGAAGAAGAATGGCTGATCTGCCGGAGATCCTGGGAGCCGGCCGGGCAGCACAGTGCACCGGGGGGGGCAGTACCGTTGGCTTAAGCCCTTTGACCTGAGGGAAGAAGGGTGCCATGGGCTGAGCGAAGCTTGCCCATGCATGTTCAGATGA
>CAZEOY010000798.1:0-1734 GCA_964513835.1 uncultured Syntrophobacteraceae bacterium | reverse complement strand
GAGGCTCTCTATTTCGGAAGGCGATCCTTTCACACCGAGTTTTGGGCGCTCAAGGATGTCTCGGTCGATGTCCACAGGGGAACGACCCTTGGAATCGTCGGCCGCAACGGTTCGGGGAAGAGCACTCTCCTGCAGATCATCTGCGGCACCCTCGCCCCTACACGGGGCGAAGTCCACATTCGAGGACGTGTGGCCGCCCTTCTGGAGCTCGGCGCGGGGTTCAACACCGAGTTCTCCGGAAGGGAGAACGTCTACATGAACGCCGCCATACTGGGGCTCTCCCAGTCGGAGATCGATGAAAAGTATGACGGCATTGTGCGGTTTGCGGAGCTGGGGCAATTCATCGATCAACCCGTGAAGACCTACTCCAGTGGCATGTATGTCCGGCTGGCCTTTGCCATTGCTGCGCATGTGGACGCCGATGTCCTGGTGATCGACGAAGCCCTTGCCGTCGGGGATGCCTTCTTTGTCCAGAAATGCATGCGATTCCTGCGGAGGTTTCAGGAAGAAGGCACGATCATTTTCGTGAGTCACGACACGGGGGCCGTCATCAACCTCTGCGATCGAGCCCTGCTGCTCGAAAACGGGCTTCTCAAGATGGAGGGTTCTCCCAAGGAAGTGTGCGATGTCTACCTGGAATCCTACTTTGCCGAAAACCAGGAAACGCGCAAAGTAGCCAGGCTCAAGACATGTCCCGTCCACATCGAGCCGGCGGACTCCATCGATCAGCGCATCCAATACATCAATGCATCACCGCACAGGAATGATATTGAGGTATTCAGCTTCGATCCCGATTCAGCGGCATTCGGTCAGGGGAATGCCCAGATCGTTCATGTGCGATTGGTTGACGTGGAAACCGCATCGCCCATCAATTGGATGGTGGGAGGTGAAAAAGTCTCCATCATCGTGGATTGTATGGCCCATAGAGCGATACACTCTCCAATCATCGGATTCTTCGTGAGAGACAGGCTGGGGCAGACCTTGTTTGGAGACAACACCTACTTGTCGCAAAGAGACTGCCCTTTGAAGATCCATCAAGGCGAATGCTTCACGGCCGAGTTCATGTTCAGAATGCCGATCCTCCCCGTGGGGGAGTACAGCCTTACGGTTGCTCTGGCAGAAGGGACCCAGCAGAATCACATCCAGCATCACTGGATTCATGACGCTCTTTTTTTCAAGTCCCATACCAGCAGTGTTTGTACGGGCCTGGTGGGAATAGCCATGGAAAGCATAGTCCTCAAATCATCAAAGAGTCCGTGATCACTCAAACCATTTGCAGCCCAGGCAGATTCGTTCGGATTCATAGATCGGCGCCGGGGTCCAAGACCGAGATGAATTGGAATCCTGATCATCCTCAAGTACTCGAAGCTTGCTTCCAGTCCACCCGGTGAAGGCATTCATCCGTGTTGATGTCCACTGTCCCTCCTCCAGAGAATACCGTGAACCCTTCTCGCAATGTAAAGGTCGCTGTGGTCGTCCTGAATTTTAATGGGGCTCCCTTCCTGGAGCCATGCCTGGGGTCCCTGCTGCAGGGGTCTTATTCCGGTTTCGATACCTTCCTCGTGGACAACCGGTCCCAGGACGAATCGGTGAAGCTCGTGCAGCAAAGATTCCCCATGGTGAGGATCATCCTGAATGAGGGCAATCTGGGCTTTGCGGCTGCTTACGACCGGGTGCTCCGCTCCCTTCCTCACGACTACGTCGTGCTGCTCAACAACGATACCGTGGTGGATA
>CAZEOY010000797.1:0-1736 GCA_964513835.1 uncultured Syntrophobacteraceae bacterium | reverse complement strand
TGCGAACCGGCTCCTGCTGCTCAAGGAGCCGCTTCAGGTTCACGAGCAGATCGTCGTAGTCCATGAGGGACCGCTCCAGCTTGTAGCGGCCGTACTCCTCGGACACTTTGCAGATTCCTTCCGTTTGGGGAGCGAACTGCGGGTATTCCTCTTTCACGATCTGAGCGATGGGCTTCCCGGTATTCACCGAACGCGAAAGGATGGTCATGAGGGCCTCCTTCCGCGGGAATTGGGTTTTCAGGCGATGGAGCCCCAGTTCCGTGCGCAAGATCCCGAGGATTTCCTCGGCATCCGTTCGGTCCATTATGGTGAAGTTGGGGGAGTAGCCCAGGTGCCTTCCATAGCGGCGCAGGATCATGTTCCCGAAGGAGTGGAACGTCCCGCCGAAGACGTTGCCACAGCGCTCATCCAGGATCTCGCTCGCCCGGTGCATCATCTCCTGCGCAGCCTTCCGGGTGAACGTGAGCAAGAGTATGGAATGAGGAGGTATTCCCTGTTCGACGAGATAGGCCAGGCGGTAAACCAGGGTTCGGGTCTTGCCGGTTCCGGCACCGGCAATAACGAGATGGGGACCGTCCCGGTGGAAGACGGCTTTGAGCTGTGCTTCGTTGAGCAGAGCCGCGTAGTCGATGGTCTGATTGGCGGCCGGCTCCGGACGTATTTTGGTCTTCTTGGGCGTCATTTCTCTCCTTGCGAATCCCGGCCTCGATGGAATCCGGGTCGCGCCCCAGCGAATGATCCAGACTCAGCGAAGTTGCTTTTCGTAAGTTCCACAGTATTTGAATTTTGAAGATATCATCGGAGGAAGCGCAAACACAAGGATGGGATGTGCTCCAGTGATTGCAGGTCTAAAACGTTGAGTGACCGCATCCGTCGTCATTCCCGCATGTCCCTGGCCGGGAATCCGGAGGCGTTCAGATGCCTGGGTCTGCGCCGGGAGCATGGGGGGAATCGCCAATGAGCTTCAAGACGGGGGAGTCAGACGGCGGGGGGCGTCCCTGCCGGGATGGCCCGATCCTGCAGCCTCAAGATCTCCTGGCAGCAGGCATTCTTGAAGGTGTAATCGAGACCGTTGATGGAGACGAGGCTCTGGTCCCGGATGAAATCCGCCGTGGGATAGTCGCGGATCACTCGCCCCTGGTGCATCACGATCGTGCGCCGGCAGAGGAGGGCGATGATGTCGATGTCATGGCTCACCAGGATCTTGGTGGCTTCCAGCTGCCCCAGGATCTGGCACAGCAGCTCCTCACTGTGGGGATCCAGATTGGCCGTGGGCTCATCCAGGATGAGAAGCCGTGGGTTCATGCTCAGGACTGCCGCCAGGGCGACGCGTTTGCGCTCGCCGGCGCTCAGATGATGGGGAACTCGTCCCCCAAAACCTTCCAGGCGCACTCGCTGGAAGGCCTCTTCCACACTCATCTCGATTTGAGAGGGTGGCCAGTCGAGCCGCCTCGGGCCGAAGGCCACTTCCTCCTGGCATGTGGGGCAGAAGAGCTGGTCGGCAGGATCCTGAAAGACAAGTCCGATCTCACGCCACAGATCCTCTTTGAGTCTTCCCTCGACCGAATCTCCCCGGAACAGGTAGCGGCCTTTTCCCTCCAGGATGCCGGCCAGGCAGGAAACCAGCGTCGATTTCCCGGCGCCGTTTTCTCCCACGATGGCCACACTTTCCCCTTCCTGAAGGGTGAGGTCGATGCCTCGAATTCCCCACGACCCATCGGCGTAGCGATAGGAAT
>CAZEOY010000796.1:0-1736 GCA_964513835.1 uncultured Syntrophobacteraceae bacterium | reverse complement strand
CTGCCGTTCATCCCGGGGTCGGTTGTGCGCGGTGCTGTCGCCCGAGCTCTCGGAGATCCTAGTTCTGATACCGCAAAGCAAGAAGAATTCCGTGACCTGGTCTTGGGGGGCAAGGTCCGCTACCTGCATGCCTATCCTGCCCATGACGGCTGCCGGGCAATCCCTGTACCGGTTTCCATGCTGGAAGAAAAGGCCGCGTCCCGAAGCAAAGAATTTGTCACAGTCAAGGATCTCGCTGCATACCATGGCTGTCCTGGCGAAAACGAAGATGTGGGTGAATTTTGGCCTGCAGAAGAATTGGTTGCGCCGCCTCAAAGGTTCGTGACGATCGGAGCGGCCCAACCCACGTTAGTGCAACCGGAGATGAGTGCCCGCATCCACCACCAGCGGGATCGGGAAAAAGGTCGAGCCTGGAAAGAGAGAAACGGACGTGCCCACGGTGCCATCTTCGCTTTCGAATCCATCGACGCTGGTCAATCCTTCGAGGGACTAATTCAGGTACGCGGTGACTCGGAAATCGAATGCGGCCAAGTCGAAAGACGTGTCAGAGAATTGTTAGGGAAATCGATCCTTGTCGGTCGTTCCCGGAGAGCCGGGTACGGGGGCATGGCAGGGATCCACTGGCAAGCAAGCCGAGAACGTGAAATTGCAGGAAGCGGCAAAGCAGGCCTGAAGCCCGTAAACTGGGATGTTGCTGCGAACTGTACTTTCCGCCTCCTTCTGACCTCAGCGTGTATTGTGCGTGATCCCGTAACAGGGCAGATCGATCCAGGCTACCTGGAGTTCTTACTCAGGGACATCCTGGGCAATCGGGCGGAGCTGGTGCGAAAGCGGTGGACATTTGAAGCCATCGGTGGCTTTAACCGAAAATGGAAGCTGGAGACGCCTCAAGTCTTGGCTGTTGGTGCAGGGTCTGTCCTCGTCCTCGTGGCGAGAGAGCGAATTCCTCTCCGCGTCTTGTGCGACATGGAGGACCAAGGCATGGGCGAACGCCGAGAGGAAGGTTATGGCCGCCTGGTATTTCTCGATGAGCCAATCAAGTGCCTTTCACTGCACCTCCCTGGCCGGCCTGCCCCAAGCCCCGTAGCGAGCTGTGAGCCATCGAGCCTAGTTTTCTTCATCCAAAGGCGAATCATCGATGCCAACATCAGACAACGGATCCAGGAGAAGGCAGCGGAAATCGCTGGATCCGCCACTGGTCTTCCCACAAACAGCCTCATCGGAAGGCTGCGCTCCCCTTTGCGCGGAGATCCTCACGAAGCGATTGAGACTTTGCAGCGCTGGTTGGGGGAGGACAATGAAAAGGAGCGATTGAAGCGCCCTGCCCTGGATCAATTGGATCAGTGCAAAGTCAGGATGAACGGCACGCACAGTAGTCTGAAAGAATGGCTCGGGCATGCAACCCAAGATCAAGAAAAAGAAGAAGACCGAGCCCAAAGGCCAAGAGTTCTGAAATGGCTCAAGGCCGATGTGATCGCGCAGAGGTGCCACATTGTCTCTAAGGAATCTGTGAATGAGACTCTGAAAGCGAAGGCCAAGGAAATATCAGTCGGCCTAATCGATGCAGTATTGGCAGCCATGGCCATCCGTAATAAGCAAGAGGAGGGCACTGATGGCAAATGATGCGTCTAAATCGGAAATTGCCGGTGGGGTTCGGTCAATGACCGCCCGGTGGGTCATCACCGGCGAAATGGTGCTCAAGACAGCGGCACACTTCGGGGGAGAGGAGTACGGAA
>CAZEOY010000795.1:0-1739 GCA_964513835.1 uncultured Syntrophobacteraceae bacterium | reverse complement strand
AGCCTCGGACAGGATTCGGCAATGGCACCACTACCCAGGGAATCCAGCATCCGGAGCGGCTCTCAAACTGGTCCATGACAGTCTTCATCGGTAGTCGCGGGTTACTGTCTCGGGGGGTGCGTTTGCCCATCACTGACGCCACCGGAGTCGTCGAGTGGCGATGCGACCACCGTTGGGGCTGCGGCACCGTCCAGGGCATTCCTTATGGTTCGGGCCAGGTCGCGGACCAGGAAGGGCTTGGTCATGAATTCACGGACACCCATGGCCTTTGTGCGCTGAGGCACGAGATTTTCGCTGTAGCCGGTGCAGAGGATGATGGGCAGGTCGGGGCGAATCCTCAAAAGCTCCCGGGCCAATTCCAGCCCCGTCATCTGAGGCATGGTCAGGTCCGTGATCACCAGATCGAAGCCATCGGGCCCACTTTTGAAAACCTCAAGAGCTTCGAGGCTGTTGGTTTGGGCATTGACTCTGTAACCCATCCCTTCGAGCATCATCGAGCCAAGCTCCACAAGAGTGTCCTCGTCATCGACCAGCAGGATCCGCTCGGATCCCCCCAGGGTCAACTCTTCTGCATCTCTTGCTGAGCTCGTGGAGGCTTCGATCATGGGAAGAAAGACATGGAAGCTGGTTCCATGGCCGGGCTCGCTTTCCACGGCAATGGCCCCGTCATGGCTTTTGACAATGCCGTGCACGACAGCCAATCCCAAGCCGGTACCGGTGCCCTTCTCCTTGGTCGTGAAATAGGGGTCGAAAATCCGGTCCAGAAGGGCAGGAGGGATGCCATGCCCGGTGTCCCTCACGGTCAGGCGCAGGTACGACCCAGGGCTCAACTCACCGTTCATGCGAAAACCATGAGGTCCGACCCGGTTCGTGGAAAGCTCCACGTGTAGAGAACCGCCTTTTTCGTTCATGGCATAGGCTGCATTGGTGCAAAGATTCATGAGGAGTTGATGAATTTGAGTCGGATCGGCCATGACGAGGCCGTTTTGAGGGTCCCCCTTGAAGTGGATATCGATGGTGGTGGGCAGAGAGGCTCTCAGGAGGGTGAGGACCTCCTGGATGACCGATCCGAGCTGCACCGGTTTGCGTTCCTGCTCTGATTGGCGGCTGAAGGCAAGAATCTGCTGAACAAGATCCCTGGCACGCTTTCCCGCCTTGATCACCTGCTCGAGATTGTTCCGGAGCCGAGCGTCCAGAGAGTGTGTACCCAGACTCAGCTCGGCGTATCCCAGAATTGCCGCCAGGATATTGTTAAAATCGTGAGCAATACCGCCGGCGAGCGTTCCCAGGGCTTCCATCTTTTGGGCTTGCCGCAACTGTTTTTCGAGGGCGACCTCCTGCGTCACGTCACGCTTCACGGCGACGTAGTTGATGATCCTCCCGGATTCATCGCGAACGGGCGAAATGGTGCCTTCCTCTTCGAAAAGAGAACCATCCTTGCGTCGATTGATGAGTCGGCCCGACCATGTTTCACCCCTCTCGAGGGTTCTTCTGATGTCAGCGTAAAACTTGGAATCGTGCATCCCACTCTTGAGAATCCTCGCATTCTTGTTCAGGACCTCTTCCTTCTGAAACCCGGTGACTCTCTCAAAGGCAGGATTCACATAGCAAATGGTCCCCTGGGGATCCGAGATGATGATGGTCTCGGTGGCCTGATCCACGACAGATGTTAACCGATTCCGTTCCTGATCGGCGCATCGCTGAGCGAGGGCGCTGGCGATGTTTTCGGCGATTCGCTC
>CAZEOY010000794.1:0-1741 GCA_964513835.1 uncultured Syntrophobacteraceae bacterium | reverse complement strand
TCGCTTCCGGCCTTCGTGACGCCCAACGTCCTCGATGTTCTGGTCAAGAACTTCAATATCATGCCCATCAGCACGCCCGACGAAGATTTGAAAGCCATCCTCGGCTGATCCACCGTGGAAGGGGGAGACTCGCCGTCTCCCCCTTCGTGCGACTCCATACGATCGAGCGATCACTGCCGTCTTCATTCCTGCCAACCGCCATGACCGGGGGGCACAGCGAAAGATGAAAGGCATCCAGCGCAAGCCATGGTCACTGCGGCAGGATTGCAGCCGGAATCCGGAAGAACACCTGGATGCCGGCTTCCACCGGTATGACGGATGGGCTTTCAGAGGAAAAGGACGCGGGGATGATGAGCGAGGAATCTGTCCCTTGATTTTGATGCATTCCGGTGACGACGTGCCGTGATGAGCCGCACCGGTGCGAGGAGGAAGGAGGAACGCCATGTCCATCGAGAATCTCAGAAGAGCCGCCATTCTGAGCTTTGTCGTCTCCCTGGCCCTGCTCCTGGGGGGAGGCCACCTTGCCAAAGACCAGGTGCCGCCTTACCCGGGAGAGGTGCTGGATGCATCCGGGAAGGTGCTTTTCAGCCGGGACGACATATTCCAGGGCCAGGACGTCTACCAGCGCTACGGCCTCATGGACCACGGGAGCGTGTGGGGGCACGGCGCCCAGCGAGGCCCGGACTTCAGCGCCTCCACGCTGCACCTGGTAAGCGACGCCGTCCGTCAGGAGGCCAGCGTTCGGGAGTACGGCAAGCCATACGGGGAGCTCGCCGCCCTGGACCAGGAGATCGTCGACATCAAGGTCAAAAATGAAATCCGGACCAACCGCTATGACGCATCCCACGACAAGCTGGTCCTGACTCCCGCCCAGGTGAAGGCCCTGGGTGTTGTCACGAAGCACTGGGATGGGATCTTCGCCGTCGGGGACTTTCAATACGGGTTCCTGCCCGGCACGGTCCCGACGCCCGAGGAGCGGCTTCAGGTCGGCCGCTTCTTCTTCTGGACCGCATGGGTGGCCTCGACCAACCGTCCCGGGAGCGACCATACGTACACCAACAACTGGCCTGCGGACCGCTCCGTCGGCAATGTCCCGACCATCGGGGTCTACCTCTGGACCCTCGGGGGGATCATCTCCCTTTTCATTGTGCTGGGGCTTTTCATTTTCTGCATCCATTACTTCGGTCTCTGGTACGGTCCGACCCGGGGAGTGGATCTCGCCGAAAAGCTCGTGGAAATGCCCCTCACCCCGAGCCAGATGAAAGCCGCCAAGTATTTTCTCGTGGTGATCCTCCTTTTCCTCCTCCAGACCAACTTCGGCGGGCTTCTGGCCCACTACACGATCCACCCGGCAAGCTTCTGGGCGCCCTATGTCGCAGAGCTCATCCCTTACAGCTGGGCCAAGACCTGGCACCTGCAGCTTGCCATCTTCTGGATTGCAACCACCTGGGTGGGGTCGGCCATTTACCTCGCCCCCATCGTGGGAGGCATCGAGCCCAGACGCCAGGGGCTGCTGGTGCAGCTGCTCTTCGTGGCCATTCTCGTCGTCGCTCTGGGGAGCCTGCTCGGCGAAATCGCAGGCATCAAGGGCTACCTCGGGGACCTCTGGTTCTGGCTGGGACACCAGGGATGGGAGTTCCTCGAGCTCGGGCGCCTGTGGCAGATACTGCTGTTCGTCGGCCTCATCGCCTGGCTCCTCATCGTCTACCGCCCCATCTCTCACCACCTGAAGCTCGGCCAC
>CAZEOY010000793.1:0-1745 GCA_964513835.1 uncultured Syntrophobacteraceae bacterium | reverse complement strand
CCGAATTGGGAATGCCCGCCACCACGATGAAGGCGTCGATATGCTTATCCTTGAACTGTTCGGCACTCTCGGCGAAAGAGAGGTATTGGGCGTTGACGTCCTCCTTCTTCATGCCGTAGACATCCAGAAGCTGCCTGAAGTTGGCCTCGGTCCCGCTGCCGGGGGCACCCACGCCGACTTTGAGCCCCTTCAAGTCTGCAAAGCTCTTGACCGGCGAATCCCCGCTGGCGACCAGCTGGATGATCTCGGGATAAAGGACCGCGATGGCTCTCAGGTTGCCAAGCTTTTCCTTGAAGGCTTCTTTGGCACTGAAGGCGAAATCCACCGTGTCGCTCTGCACGATGGCCAGCTCCGCTTCCTTTTTGTCCACCAGGCGAACGTTTTCCGCCGAAGCCCCCGTGGCCTGAACCGTGACGTTCATGCCGGCGACCTTGGAGTTCCAGATGCGAGCCATGGCGCCGCCAAAAGGATAGTAGGTTCCGGCGGTTCCGCCGGTTGCAAGGACCAGCTTGGTTTCCTGAGCCGGCGCCACAGCGGCAAAGCCGGCGACCAGCAGACAAATAACGGCCAACGCGAGACACTTCTTCATGTGCTCCCTCCTCCTGATGTTTGGTTGCGTGATATGTGGGATGGAAAGAAAAGCGTACGGAAAAACAGCGAAATTTCCCGCACAGATCGTCCTTTAGCAGATGATGGGCATGGCGTCAAGCCAAGCCGGCAGGCCGCCTCTGCGCTATCGAGCCGCTCCAAACCCGAGCAGCCGGAAGCATCGCCGGGGGTCGATCGAAACGACACCGGGAGAGCCTCGTCTTGCGAAGTCCGCGAGGGCCGTGAGGCCCCCCGCCACCGTCAGACATGGTTGCGTAACGCCAGTTCAAGGGGATGGGGGTTCAAATACACCTGGAGCCTGAGATAGGGCTGATCGTACTTGCGGACATAGTGTCGGATCAGGGTGATGGGCACGATGAGGGGCACATAACCTCGATGGTATTGGTCGATGACTTCCAGAAGCTCCTGCTTCTCGTCGGCCGTCAGAACCTTCTTGAAGTAGCCCATGAGATGCTGCAGGACGTTGGTGTTCTTTTTGACCGTGGCTCGGAGCTTGACGGCCTCCATCAAGAAAGTCTGGTAGCGCTCGAAAAGCTCGTCGCGAGGTGTCTGCCTGGCGGCAGCGACCAGTTTCCCCATCAGCGAGCCATGCCTGGGGCTGTGAGCCATGATGAGCAGCTTGTGACGGGTGTGAAAATCGATGAGCTCGGAGACTCCCGGATTCTTCTCCAGCATTTCCCGCCAGCGCCTGGCCAGGAAGATTCGCTCGATGAAATTCTCGCGCAGCACAGGGTCGTGGAGTCTGCCGTCCTCCTCCACGGGAAGCAGCGGAAAGTGCTTCATGAAGATCCCTGCGAATACACCCACACCAATCTTTCGAGGAACATGGTTCCTGTCGAAGAGCTTGACGCGCTCCATTCCACTGCTCGGCGAATTGGCCTTGAAGACGAACCCGCAGAGGTTCTCGGACTCGAGCTGCCTGACCCGTTCCTCGGCCCAGCGCACCATGGGTTCCGTCATGTCCCGCCCCGTTCGGCTGGTGACGAGTCGAGGGGCATCCACGTCTCCTTCGAGGTGCATGGATTCCCTCGGGATGCCGAAACCGGCTTCCGTTTCGGGGCAAACCGGGACGTATTCGACGTACTGTCCAAGGGTATCTCTCAGGTAGCGATCCAGCTTGTGCCCGCCGTCATATC
>CAZEOY010000792.1:0-1753 GCA_964513835.1 uncultured Syntrophobacteraceae bacterium | reverse complement strand
CGCAGTTTCTTACTTCCGTTCAGAAGAGTGAAGTGTCACAGGTCACCATCCAGGGAGACCGGGTGCTCGGAACGTACACGGACGGTAAGCATTTTCGCACCTTCGCCCCGAGAGACGCCGAGCTGATCCGCATTTTGCGTGAACATGGCGTGGACATTCAGGCGAAGCCTGAAGAGGAATCCCCCTGGTATTACACCGTCCTCATCAGTTGGTTCCCCATGCTTCTGCTCATCGGCGTCTGGATCTTCTTCATGCGCCAGATGCAAATGGGCGGCGGCAAAGCGATGAGCTTTGGCAAGAGCCGCGCAAGATTGCTGAACGAGAGTTCCAAGAAAATTCTGTTCGACGACGTGGCGGGAGTCGATGAGGCCAAGGAGGAGCTTCAGGAGATCGTCGAGTTCCTCAAGGACCCGAGAAAGTTCACACGATTGGGCGGCAGGATCCCCAAGGGCGTCCTCCTGGTTGGCGCTCCCGGGACGGGCAAGACCCTCCTGGCGAGGGCCATTGCGGGCGAAGCGGGAGTCCCCTTCTTCTCAATCAGCGGTTCCGATTTCGTTGAAATGTTCGTGGGTGTGGGCGCTTCAAGGGTGCGCGACCTTTTCATGCAGGGTAAGAAGAATGCGCCCTGCATCATCTTCGTGGACGAGATCGATGCCGTTGGTAGGCACCGTGGAGCAGGGCTCGGTGGCGGCCACGATGAGCGCGAACAAACTCTGAACCAGCTCCTGGTCGAAATGGACGGCTTCGAATCCAATGAAGGCGTGATCCTCATCGCCGCGACCAACCGACCCGACGTTCTCGACCCGGCTCTCCTGAGACCCGGTCGATTCGACCGGCAGGTCGTCGTTCCGGTTCCTGACATTCGGGGCCGGGATGGTATCCTGAAGGTACATCTCCGCAAGAAACCTCTGGCCCCGGATGTGGATACCCGCACCCTGGCCAAGGGAACACCGGGGTTTTCGGGTGCAGACCTTGAGAACCTGGTCAACGAAGCCGCCTTGCTTGCTGCCCGCAAGAATAAGGACCTGATCGACATGTCCGATTTCGAGTCGGCCAAGGACAAGGTCATGATGGGCCTGGAGCGCAAGAGTATGATTCTGAGTGAGGAGGAAAAGCGCACAACGGCCTACCACGAAGCCGGTCACGCACTGGTGGCGCGTGTCCTGCCCAATGCAGATCCTCTGCACAAGGTGACCATCATTCCTCGGGGGCGTGCCCTCGGCTTGACTCAGCAGCTTCCCCAGGATGACCGCCACACCTATTCCAAAGAATTTCTGCTGGACAGCATTGCCATTTTCATGGGTGGACGCGTTGCCGAGGAGATTGTCTTCGCCCAGCGGACCACAGGTGCGGCAAACGATATCGAACGGGCCACGCAGCTGGCCCGCCGTATGGTGTGTGAGTGGGGAATGAGTGAAGAAATGGGTCCCTTGAGCTTCGGGAAGCGCGAGGAGCAGGTCTTCTTGGGTCGGGATATAGCGCAGCACCGCGATTACAGCGAACAGACGGCGATCAACATTGACAGGGAAATCCGGCGTCTCGTCGAAGCCAACTACCAGCGAGCCAGCAGTATTTTGACGGAGCACGTGGAAATCCTGCACGGGATCGCCGCCGCTCTCCTCGAAAAGGAAACCCTTGATCTCCGAGACGTTGATCTCATCATACACTCCACTGACCCCGCACTGATGAACAGAATCAGCGAGCAGGACCGCATCAAGTCACTGCGCGACGCCTTCGAGCAGCTTCGTCCCAA
>CAZEOY010000791.1:0-1770 GCA_964513835.1 uncultured Syntrophobacteraceae bacterium | reverse complement strand
CGAGCGGATCAGGGCGAAAGGTTAGACCGATCCTCCCTTGTGGAGAATACCGCCGCCTGCTCCATCGCTGCAGAAACACGTGGAAGAGCCCGCTCGATCATCTGATCTCCTGCTGAAAGGGACGGCCGTAAGGATTCGGAAAGCTCCATTGTAGATCCTGGAATACAAAAGATCCCGGCCGGATTATCCTCGGCTGCACGGGGCATCCCCTTCAGCGCCCTCCCGGGCACACGTGCGGGATTGGCTCCGAAGAAGACCGCGGTCGCCAGGATCGCTCGTATGGCGGTCATGAGGAAAGTGAGGAACACACCATCGTCCTCTTCACTCGCTGGACTGGCATATACCGCTCACAATCTCACCAACGTTTTGGCCCGGCTCAGTGTCGCGTTGAGAATTCAGTACATGATCCGGACATGTTGACCGGGAGCGAGCGGAATGAAGAACAACAAGGAGGAGAGATATGGAAAACGCACAGCTGTTCCAAATAGCGCCGTATCTCTCAGTTCCGACTTCCGTGAACCCGAATCAGCAAACCGTTACATCCACTATTCAACGATTTCAGGTGTCTGCTTCGTCATTCAGTATTCTCTTCAGTAAAGGTAGAAGCGGAGGGAGTTCCTGTTGGATCGTCTTCCAGAGTATCTCCAGATCAACCCCGAAATACTCATGAATGACCACATTCCGCATGTCTCCCATCTCCCTCCATGGGACCCCCGCATATCGCAGGGCGATGTTTGCTGGAACACGCCTGGCAGCCTCGCCGATGACTGCCATGTTATACAGCACCGCTTTGATGGTCTTGTTGTCTGCGCAAAATGCGTTGTAGGTCATCCCATTGGTCAATTGACGTATGTCCTCAATGGCCTCAACGATATCTTCGATTCGAAACTTCCAGGCTCTAGCCGGCATAAACCGCCTCTTTGAGTATCTGGTCACGCAGTTGCCGCTTCAGGGCTGCTGGAGTCACCAAGTCGACTCGTCTTCCGAGTAGTTCTTCCAATCGATGTTGAAGCCTGAGAAACGCAAGGATTCCAACGGGGGTCTCGAATTCCACGAGGACGTCAATGTCGCTTTCTGGCCGAGCCTCTCCCCTAACGGCTGAACCGAAAACGGCAATAGACTTGACTCCCAGTTCCTTCAATTCCTGGCGATGAGAATTCAGGATATCCAATGCCTTGTGCTGCGTCACTGCCAGCCTCCTATGGAGAACAGGATGCATTATCCAAAAGCAAGATCACCTGAGACCATAGTACTTTGTGCAACAGAGTAGAGCAACCATCTTAAGGAAATTACCACCGATTTCAAATGCTTGCCGCTCCACGTAACAAAGGCTGAAGATCCCCGCGCAGCATACGATTGGAGATTTTCTGTATCTTGCCATGAGGTTGAACGCCGATCCCGAGGGTGAGCATAACGAGAATGATCTGGACTTGTTGACCCTTCGAAGATCCAGATTTTCAGGATCTGGAGAGTTCATGCATCGGCGGCAGCCGTCCGCAGCGGCAAACGAGCAGAAGACCCCGAAATCCAGGGTGCAACCCGGTATTACGATACAACGCAAGCGAATAATTTCCAGGCGCCTTCAATGGATGCGGCCACACGGGCTTCCGCGGTTCATCACACGAATTTCCTCGAATGCCGGTGCACATGATCCCCGATCACTCTCATCCGGTCCAGTTCATGGAAGCTCGGTGGACCGAGACTGAGGGCCTCCAGGGCCTCTCTCATCTGGCTCAAATCCCTGGGGCCGCACATGCAGACGTCGACAGC
>CAZEOY010000790.1:0-1771 GCA_964513835.1 uncultured Syntrophobacteraceae bacterium | reverse complement strand
CCGTCTTCGGGAGGGTTGTGGGATGGGGTGATGACAATCCCATCCGCAAGCCCCGACTGACGCGCCCGATTGTAGTGGAGGATAGCGTGGGAAATCACGGGAGTCGGGGTATACCCCAGATCTTCCTGGATCATGACATCCACCCCGTTGGCGGAGAGCACCTCAAGAGCGGTGATGAAGCTGGGTTCAGAAAGTGCGTGGGTGTCTTTTCCCAGAAAGAGCGGCCCCCGGATTCCACTCATGGTACGGTAGTCGCAAATGGCCTGGGCAGTTGCCAGGATGTGCGCTTCGTTGAAGCTGTTCTTTAGGGAGGAACCGCGGTGCCCCGAAGTTCCGAAAGCCACTCTCTGGGTCTGCTCCGCAACGTCGGGTCGATTCACATAATAGGCGCTGATCAGCCGTGGAACGTTGACCAGGATGGACTTGGGGGCGGGATGCCCCGCCAGGGGATGTATCGCCATCTTCTGAGCTCCGCAAGGGGGTGACGTTTATTTGGGGAATGCTCTGCCGCGTCTCGGTTCTATGAAGCTTGAGGCGAGATGAAAACCATTGGTCATCTGTCCCGCCCCGAGCTCCCTCTCACTCCCGGACATGGATTCTCTCTACCGAAGAAGCCGCCCTCAGTCAACCTCGCAGGGTGTGACTTCCGCATTTCCTTCGGACGATATGGAGCGATGAAATATCTGATATAAGCATGGGGCGACCATCAAATGGGTGGAGCAATGGTGACAAGCAGCCGCAGGTCGGTTTTCGCCCGCAAACCATGAGGTTCGGCGATCTGGGAAATGACAACGTCCCCGGGCTTGGCGGGCAGCGTTGCCCCATCCTTGCCGAGGAATTCGCCTTCCCCTTCGATGACCGTCAGGCTGACCTCTCCCTCGATGTCGTGAGAGTGCACCGGGAGCTCCTGTCCGGCCTTGAAATTGAAATTGAGCACCTTCATGTATGGAGAATCGTGAACGAGAAGTCTCTTGAAGCTGCCTTCCGTGAAATCGTTGGCCTCGTATAGATTCAGTCTTTTCATGGCGTCCTCCCTTGGAATGAATGCCGGAATGAGCCGATTCCTTTCATAATCCGGCCAATTTGGGTTTCCCAAGCTCCTGAATTTCACAGATGTCTGGAAGTTCCCCCCGATGCTCACCATGAACTGCAGTCCCTTCCAGACTCCATAAAAGGGGATTAGTGCCGCCGGTCTGTTCTGTCAATTGGGTACTGAGGCGTCCTGCTGGAATCCTCGGATCCACCCAACCGCGAATTGACCAGCCCGAAGCGGTAATGGTATGAGTAGCAGGCGCCATCTTCGGGAGGCCGGGATCAAAGAGGCTCCAGTCGAAGGGCAGCTCCCCGAAGCATGATTCAGCCTGAATGAGACACGGAAAGACGAGGTGACTCGAGCATGCGGATTGACGTACACACTCACATCTTTCCCCCGGAGGTGGTTGGGCGGCGGGAGCGTTTTTTCGAGGGCGAGCCGATTTTCCGGCTGCTTTATGAGCCCTCCAAATCCAAACTGGCTACGGTGGAGACGCTCCTGGAGAACATGGATCGAACGGGTGTCGACCGATCTGTGATTTTTGGATTTCCCTGGCAGGACAATGAACAGAGCCGTCGCCACAACGACTACGTGCTGGAGTCTGCGGCCAAGCATCCGGACCGGTTGATTCCCTTGGCCTGCGTCGCCCCCATGGCTGAGGGGAGCCTGGAGGAAGCAGACCGATGCCTGAGGGCGGGGGCTCGCGGTTTGGGAGAACTGGCGGTTTATCGGGCCTGC
>CAZEOY010000789.1:0-1776 GCA_964513835.1 uncultured Syntrophobacteraceae bacterium | reverse complement strand
GGGGCAAAGCTCGAAGGTCACGAGCTCTCCGGAGGTGAGCCAGGATGGCAAGGCAGGATCAGGTAATCTTGCCTCCTGACTCGGGGCTTCTTGGTGCGAAAAGTTTGGGGAACGATGTATAGGAGGTGTTCAGTGGAACAGATTGCTGCGACCCGACGATCGGGAAGTGCTTCATCCAGCGCACCGAATGCTCTGTGGATCTGCGGGGTGGCTCTCGTCGCTCTCCTGGCCGGTTGCGCCCACTACCCCGTCAACCAGCCTGTCAATCAATACGACCCTCAGTCAGGCTATCGGGCCAGAAACCTGGTCGATCCCGCCAACGACGAACGTTTGCTGCTCATGCTCAGTTTTTCCGGCGGGGGAACGCGTGCGGCCGCCTTTTCCTATGGAGTGCTGGAAACGCTGCGGGATACCCCGGTCCAGATCAACGGGAGGCGAAGGCGGCTTCTGGACGAAGTGGACTGGATTTCAGGCGTTTCCGGTGGAAGCTTCACCGCCGCGTATTACGGCCTTTTCGAGGACCGGACCTTTGAGGACTTTGAGGCCCGCTTTCTGAAGAAGAACGTCCAGGGTGACCTCACCCGCGCCACACTTTTCAACCCGCTCAACTGGGGCAAGCTCTTGTCGGCCTACTACGATCGCAGCACCTCGCAGCGGACTACTACGACAAGTATGTCTTCGAAGGAAAGACCTTTGGTGATCTGCTGGCCCGGCGAGAGCCGATGATTGTCATCAATGCCACGGACATGGTTCACGGCACCCGCTTCTCTTTTGCTCAGGAAGTGTTCGATGTGATTTGCTCGGACCTGTCCGCCTTTCCCGTGGCGAGAGCCTGTGCCGCTTCCTCGGCGGTGCCCGTTGTGCTGAGTCCCATTACCCTGCGCAACCACGCCGGCAGCTGCGGCTACCAGATGCCCGAGGCCCTGGCACAGGCCATGATACCGCCCAGGGATGTCAGCTCCCGCCGACTCGACCTCGCGAACTCCATGCTTCCTTTTCTGGATTCCAGGAATAAGCCCTACATCCACCTTGTGGATGGGGGCGTTGCGGACAACCTGGGTCTTCGCGCGGTCCTGGAGCGCATCACGCTGATGGGTGATCCATGGACGACCTTGAAATACGCCAACCTGGAAAACGTTCACAAGATCGTTTTCGTGGTGGTCAATGCCGAGACCGCCATCGACGACAAGTGGGATCGATGGGAGAAGGTTCCACCCTTTGGGGCCATGCTCGAATCCTACTCCTCCATAGCCATCGAGCGCTACAACATGGAGACGGTGGCCCTGCTGAGCGAAAGCTTCCCTCGCTGGGTCGACGAGATCCGCAGGGGACGATGCGGCTCGGGACCCGTTTCAACGGGACCGGGCTCCTGCGGAGACATTGAATTTTACCTGATACAGGTGAGGTTCGACGCCCTGGACGATGAAGCGGAGCGCACCTACTTCAAACACCTCCCCACCTCGTTCGCACTGAAGCCTGAGGAAGTGGACAGGCTTCGGGATGCAGCCCGGCGCATCCTTGCCGACTCGAGAGAGCTCCAGCGACTGCTTCAGCATCTCCAATGAACGGGCACCGCCGGATCGGAAGTGCTTACAATCGGCTCTTCACCCGGTTTGACGCCAATACACTCACTATCAAGCATGACCGGTGCTCTTGGAGAAAGTGAAAGTTCCCGGAGCAATGCGCTGGATACTTCAAATGGCCCTGCGGGGATTACGGCTGCGATGGCGTGAAGCGCATCTTTCAAACCCAGAAGAGGGCCGCCGGGCAACTCGG
>CAZEOY010000788.1:0-1787 GCA_964513835.1 uncultured Syntrophobacteraceae bacterium | reverse complement strand
TGTCGGTACCGGAATGCCGGTGTGTGCGAAAGTGGCCCAGCCGATCCCCGACTTGTTGCTCAAAATGGTCATCAGGGTAACGGAAAGGGGTCTATAGACACCGTAAAGGCGAAGCGAATGGTCGTCACGGGGCCGTGCCTTCCGGCTCCGCAGATTCTGAGTCCAGGCTTCGCGAAGGAGAGCCATTTCCAGACCGGTCAGGGTTGTGCTGAATTTCAGTTGATGCTCGGCATCCCTGCCGTTCCCGGCAGCCAAGGATTTCTCCTGGATCTCCTTGTTTTCAGCGTTTTCAGCGGAAAGGACATGGAGACCGAAAGCTTCGCGGATGAGTGGCAGGACCTCCTCGAGGCGTGCTTCGCCGGTAGTGCGGGCCTTCAGATAATCCCCGAGCCGTCTCTCGAACTCGAGATAGCTCATCCTCTGATTGCTGAGATTCTCGATAAAGGATGAATGCCGAGCCCCGGCAAATCCGATGGCCATCCCTCCCGTTTCATGATCGGCCGTGACGACGATCAACGTTTCGTCGGGATGTTTCTTGTAGAACTCGACGGCCTTTTCCACGGCCTCATCAAGCGCCAGAGTCTCGTGAATAGAGGAAGCCGCATCATGGGCATGGCATGCCCAGTCAATCTTGCCGCCTTCCACCATGATGAAGAAGCCGGTGGGGTTGTGCAGCAATGCGATGCCTTTCTCCAGGTATTCGGCCAGGGGCACATGGTCCCTCTCACCATGGGCATCGAGCGTGAATAACATTGCAGCGTGCTCATCGACTTCCCGGTTCATGGCAATCACCTTGCCACCTCCAGGCCTGATCGCATCCAGCCCTGCACGGCCCATGGCAATGGTGTAGCCGTGCTTTCGAGCGGACGCCAGTGCCTTGGGCTCGGTGCCCTGCCTGGAGCCCGTGGACTCGGAAAGCTGCCCCCCCGCAAAGTAGTCGAACCCGGAACCGGCCAGTTGAAGCGAAATTTCATCGGTCTTTCTGCGGCTGGGTACATGGGCATAGAAGCCTGCAGGTGTTGCATGGTCGAGGGGAGCCGACGAGAGAATCCCCACCTTCCAATTCATCCGTTTCGCGGTCTCGGCGATGGTCTCGCAGCGACGGTTACTGTCACCAATCATACCGATGACCCCTGAGACAGTCTTGTGGCCACATGCCATCGCCGTGACCGCGGAAGCGGAATCCGGGATGACGCTCGTGAGGTCATGCGTGGTGGTCAGTCCCATAGCCGGGAATGTATTCATGACAAGCCTCGCCTCCTCAAAACGACTCGAGCCCTTGTGGCTGCTCAGGTAGAGCTCCGCCGCCCTGCGCTGGGCCAGCCCCATGCCGTCGCCGATGAAGAGGAAGACATACTTTGCCCTGGCCCCTTCCACCCGGGCCAGAAGGATTCCCCCGCCGGACCAGCCGATCAGGATGGCGAGCATTCCCGTGATCAGAAACAGTCTCTTCCTGAAGCTCATCTTTGTCTCCGATGGCCGGGCACGTTGACTCCCGCGAGGCTGGCAAATCGCCCACCGCTCTTCTTCTACTCCATACTCTCGCCGGTTCCATCCAGAATCGCCTGCAGGGAAGCCTCCCTTTCCTCGCTCACCGTATTCACTAGCACGCGACCTCCAAAGCCGAAGCACTCCGCAGCAACCCTTTCGGGATCGGCCCTTCGCACCAGAGTAAACAGGGCCGAGCTCCCCGGCTTGAAACTTTCGGCCAGCTCCTTCATGAACCGGTTGTCGACCCCCACATCGGAGAGAGAGGCGGAGACAGCGCCTGTAACCGCCCCAAACAA
>CAZEOY010000787.1:0-1809 GCA_964513835.1 uncultured Syntrophobacteraceae bacterium | reverse complement strand
CACACCGATGCTTTTCAAACCCAGGCTCTGGAAGATCTCTCCCACGCTGTCTCCCACATTGGGAGTGGGTGCCAGGGAGAGATCCACGACTCCGAAAGTGACCCCCAAACGGCTGGCCACCTGCCTGCCGATGATTTCCCCCACTCGGGTGACCTTGAAGGAGGTCCTTTTGATGATTTCCGAAAGCTGTCCCAGGTCGAGCCCAGGGTTCCCGGCGCGGGCGCGGTCGATGGCCTTCCTGACAACCCCCGGGCCGCTGACCCCCACGTTGATGACGGCATCGGGCTCGCCCACCCCCAGGTAGGCTCCGGCCATGAACGGCACGTCCTGGGGAATGTTGGCGAACACACAAAGCTTGGCGCACGCGATTCCGTCGGAGGCTTCGGTCATGGCGGCCGCATGCTTGAGGGTTCGGCCCATGAGGAGCACGGCGTCCATGTTGATTCCCGCATGGGTAGACGCCACGTTCACCGACGCGCACACCCGTTCAGTGGACGCGAGGGCTTCCGGGATCGCATCGATGAGAGCCCGATCCCCGGTGGTCATGCCCTTCTCCACGAGAGCGCTGAAGCCACCGATGAAATCGATGCCGATCTCCCTGGCGGAGTGGTCCAGGGTTTCGGCGATCTCGACCATCTCGGGGGCCGAGAACGGGCAGGCCGCCACGGCCACGGGACTCACGGCAACCCGTTTGTTCACGATGGGTATGCCGTATTTGACGGCCACCTCGTCGCACACACCGACGAGACTGGCGGCCAGGCGGTTGATCTTGTCGTATACGTTTTGCTTGAACCTCTGCAGATCGTCGCTCGCGCAGTTGAAGAGGCTGATTCCCAGCGTGATGGTACGCACGTCCAGGTGTTCGTTCCTGAGCATCTCAAAAGTGGAAATGACTTCTCGATCGGTCAGCATGGTCTGTTCCTGTGTTCCTATACCCGGTGGATCTGTTCAAAAATATCCCTGTGCTGAAGGCTGACATCGAGCCCCAGTTCTCCGGCGCGCTGGACGAGTGCCGAGCGAAAGGCGGCCTGATCCGTCTCGACCGGTATGTCCACTTCATAAATCATGATGTTCCGTCGAGGGTCGTCACCTCCGCGGAAAGCGGCCTGCAAGTTGGTGATGTTGATGCGAAAAGCCGCCAGAAGACCGGTGACCCCGGCCACGAGCCCCAATCGGTCCGGTCCCATGGTGGTGATGACAAAAGGTTCCGTCTCCACCGGGGGAGAGGTCGCTCCAGGCTCCATTTCCTTGAGGAAAACCGAGAGACCCTCGGGGATGAGCCTTTCCTCCAGGGCTCTCCGCAGTTCATCCTGTTTCATTCCCGGCGGCATGGCAGTGATGAAGATGCCCGCAAATTCGGTCTGAAGAATGGTCTGGCTCACGTCCTCGATATTACACCGGAAGTCGTAGAGGGCCTGGGAAACCGCGGCCACGATCCCCGGCCTGTCCTGACCCAGCACAGTGATGATAAATTTCTTCATGGGAACATTATCCTCGTTCAGTGTCCGACAGGTCACACCTTTTCGACCTGAAGACCCGCCTCCTCCTGGAAGGCGTCCATGGCGCCGCCGGCCGTAAGACCGCAATGGATGCTTCAATCTGGACCTCGTTCACTTGAATTTTTCCCTTTATTGCTTTTGGTGCAATTGAGCAACAGACAAAAGTGGATTGGAGAATATTTACAGGCTTCGGTTTGACTTTCTCAAACCAGAATGCTTAAATGGCTCTCAAGATCCTGGCGGGAACGTCTCTGGGTTGATGGAGTTTTCTCCTGCCCTCCTCGCACCCGCCTTAAGCCCCATCGATCAC
>CAZEOY010000786.1:0-1813 GCA_964513835.1 uncultured Syntrophobacteraceae bacterium | reverse complement strand
CTTCAGCGCCTGGTAGACCCTTTTCGTATCGGCCTGACATAGAAGAGGGTTGCTGGCCATGCAGATCAACGCCCGAATCGGATATGGCTCGCCGGTGATCATGGCCTGCCAGACCAGGTGGGGATGAGCGGACGTCAGGTAACGAGCCGGCAGTTGCTTGCCGTGGCGCCGGGTGAACCGGGTCAGTCTTTCATAACCTTCGTATCGCTGGAGGCTGAAGAGCTCCACTCCGAGCTTTTTCGCTCTCTGTGAGTACGGGAGCTTGTCGCTCAGCTCCAATTCGATCTCAGGGATGAAATCCGGCCTCTCGTTGAGGAAAGAAGCTCCCGGCACATCGACATTCCCGGTAATGGCCCGAAGCGCTGCGATGGCGCGCAGCGTCTGCGTACAGTGAATCCCGCTCATGTCGATACCGAGCCCGGTGAAGATGGCCGCCGGCTTGCTCGTGGCGTAGAGAACGGCCGATCCGATGATATCTGAGGCAGGAATCCCCGTGATGGCGGCCGCCTTCTGCGGAGTGTACTCTTCGACCCTTTGAGCCAGCTCGGCAAAACCGGAGCACCAGCGCTCCACAAATCCTTGGTCCCAGAGCCCTTCCTGGATCACGACGTTCAGCATGCCCAGCGCCAGTGCGCCGTCGGTGCCCGGCCGGACAGCCAGCCACCGGTCGGTCAGGCGAGCCGTCCGAGTCCGGCGCGGGTCGATCACGATGAGCTCGCCACCGGATGCGGCATAGTCTTTCACCGTTCTCCAGAACAGGGACGTGTCCGATTCCGCCGGGTTGATGCCCCATAAGACGACGCACCAGGTCGAGGAGGGGTCCAGCTCGTCTTCTAGGGGCCAGCCATAGGTCAGGCTGTTGACCCAAATCCTCGGATTCCAGCACACAATGCCGATACCCACGTTGTTGGGCGTTCCCCAAAGGTTGAGAAACCGGTGCAGCGGCCAGTAGATGCTATGAGGAGCTCCGATACAGGAAGCAAGCGTTTCGGCGCCGTATCGAAGCTTCAGCTCCTTCAAGCGCGAAGCGATATCGGCCATGGCTTCTTCCCAGGTGACGCGCTGCCATTTTCCCGATCCGCGTTTTCCCGTGCGTTTGAGAGGGTGGTTCAAACGATCCGGGTGGTCGAGGATTTCCTTGTTCGCCGTAAAGCGGCGGCACTGGGCGAGGACGGCCGGATCATAAGGATATCGGGCGGGATCGGGCCTTACCCTGGTGACCCTTTCGTCGTCGTCGACCGAGACCCCGAGGCCGCAGAAATAACCGCAGAGCTGGCAGTTCGACTCACGCACCAGCGGCATGCCGCCTCCTTCCCCCATGCGGATAGAGCCTCTCGCCCCGGCTGTCGGTCAGATGGTAGACGCAAAACGGAATCGACGATCCATCGGGCAGGGTAACGGCCAGATTGCACTCGCGGGTTCGCTCCAGGTCCATGGTCCAGGCGTCCATGTACTCCATGATGAGTATGGGAAGCCCTTGTGGAGGTGTCTTCGAAGGAAAGCTGCCGGCGACGATATCCATGAAGACCGCCCCTTGAGGGCTTGTGCTGTTGAAGTGTTGCCGATAGTCTTCTTCTTTGAGATGCCTCGTAAAAGGTATGTACCCGCCGTTTTCGGGGAGAAGATATGTCGATCCGTAGCACAGCGGATGACTGCTGCCGACGGGCCAGAAGTCCGTGGCCTTGATCCTGCCCCCTGTCTGGTCGGATATCAGGCGAGCCACATCGCCGACGGAAAGATGCTTGTGCTTCCCCAGCTCGAACCGCCCGGAAACAAACGCCGGCTGCAGGGCCAGGCCGCCAATGACATCGAG
>CAZEOY010000785.1:0-1814 GCA_964513835.1 uncultured Syntrophobacteraceae bacterium | reverse complement strand
GGCTGGGATTTATCGCGGGTTCGTTTTCATAAACGTCGAGCGCCGCGCCGGCGAGCGGCCCGTCCCGCAGCGCTTCGGCGAGCGCGGCCTCGTCGATCACCGGCCCGCGGGAAGTATTTATAAGGTACGCTCCCGCCTTCATGGCTTTCACGCTCATGGGAACCGTTCCGTGCCCGCTGATGAACACAATGGGCAGCGAAATCCCCTTTTCAGCCATGTGCTCCTGAAGCTCCAGCCCGTTCAGGGTCGGCATGTCCAAGTCGAGCACGAGGCAGGCCGGTGCTTCCGAAAAGACGCAATTCAGAAAGTCCAATGGGGAGGTGAATGTCCGGACGTCGTAGCCTGCGGATCGGATGAGACGCTCGAGGGCTGTCCCGACCGAAGGATCGTCGTCGACCACGTAGACCACCGAATCCTGGCTGATCATGGCCTGCCCTCCTCCGCCAACGGCAGGGTGAAATAGAAGGTGGCGCCGCCATCGGGATTGTTGACGGCTCCCATGCTTCCGCCATGAGCCTTGATGATGGTCTGGCTGATGGAAAGCCCCATCCCCATCCCCTCGGGCTTCGTCGAATAGAAGGGCTCGAAGAGGCGGCCCAAGTTGTGTTCGTCAATCCCAGTGCCGAAATCGGTGACCGAGACCCTGACGGTCCGACCATCCTCTCTCGCCGTCTTGAGAAGCATCGTCCTGGATGCGCGCGGAGCGCTCCTCATGGCGCCGGCCGCGTTCATCATCAGGTTGAAGATCACCTGCTGCAGCTGGACCCGGTCCGCGCGTACCCGCATGGGATCGCCATTCATCTCGGTGGCGATGGTCAGCCCATCGAGCAACGGAGCACTGTTTACCAGGGCGATGCAATCCATGACGACCTCATTCAGATCGAACTCCTCGTAAGTGGGCGTCTGTTTTTTGAGGAGAGCCCGCATTCTGCGAATCACCTCGCTGACCCTTTTGTCATCCGAAACGATGTCGTCCAGAATCTGCCTGATCTCGTCCATGTCCGGTTCGGTTGCCGACAGGAATCGTTGGGCGGCCTGGGCGTTGGAAAGGATGGCCGTGAGCGGCTGGTTGATCTCGTGGGCCAGGGATGCGGCCAGCTCGCCCATCGTTGCGACCCTCGTCACGTGGGCCAGTTCCGTGAGCCTCCGGTGAGCCTCGGCTTCGGCCCGTCGCCGCTCGGTGATGTCCCTCGCCGAGTGAAGGAAGCCGATGATTTGGCCTTTTCCATTGAGAATGGGGGACACCGAAGCCAGGAACCAGGCCTCTCTCGTTTCGTCGAAGACCTCATCCTCTTCGTGTCTCTTCGATTCCAAAGTTCTTTCGAGAAGTCTCCTGTCAAAGAGCTTCTCACTACGGGGTTTCAAGGTATCGCATACCTGCCCCAACATCCGGTCGGGGGGAAGATCGAAGAATGAAATCGCCGTCTGGTTGACACGGGTGATTCGAAACTTGCGGTCCAGCACCATGATCGGGTCCTGTATGCTGTCGAATGTGGTTTTCCACTCGTCCGCGGCTCGCTGCAGCTTTCTCTCACTGCGGCTCAGTGCCTCGTTTGCCTTCCGCCGCCTGACGAGGTTCACCACAAGCGCCCCGATCAGCCCGGCCTGGAGCACAAGTCTCAATGCAATGCCAAGAATCTGCAGCCGGTAGGTTTCCCACACCGAAAAATCCTTGTTCCGGATGATGCTCCCGGGGGGAAGACTTCCCTCGCGGATAGACCATCGCTTGAGCTGACGCCCGTCAAAGATGACCCGGTCAGCCCTTTCCTCCACGGGCTCGATCAGCTCGGGCCTCTCACTGGACAGGAGGCGCA
>CAZEOY010000784.1:0-1819 GCA_964513835.1 uncultured Syntrophobacteraceae bacterium | reverse complement strand
CCAGCAGGAAGATCACCGGCTCGAGGAAGTTGACCGCGATGGACTCCGGGAAGATCCGCCGGAAGATGAAGGCATTGCGCTGCCAGAACCGCAGCGCCCCCCTGGGCCAGAACAGGGGCCTCATTCGCGCAACATCCTCCCGGTGAGACTGAAAAAGTCGGACTGTTCCACTCTCCATGACCTGGTGGAAGGCCTTGAAGACGACGCTCACCATGTCCCCCTTGTGATACTCGGTGGGACCGAGCACGTTGAAGAACTTGAGGCCGACGATGCGGTCCAAAAGCCCGGTTCGCTCGGCATGGAGATCGAAGAGCTGCTTCGAGTAGCCGTACATGTTGAGCGGTTTCAGCCGCGAGAGCTTCGTGGCGTCGGAGAAGCCGTGCTCGCCGTCGCCGTAAGTCGCCGCACTGCTGGCGTAGAGGAAGCGCACTCCGCGTGCAACCGCCCACTCGGCGAGGATGCGGGTGAACCGGAAGTTGTTCTCCATGAGATAGTCGGCATCCCGCTCGGTGGTGGATGAGCAGGCCCCCATGTGCACGACGGCATCGGTGAGGAACGCGAGGCTGCCATCGAGCAGCTGTCGCAGGAACACATCCTTCTGCAGGTAGTCAGTCGCCATACCTGAGCCCCACGAGATTCTTCCATTTGTCGCCGTTTCGCAGCTGGTCGACCACCAGCACGTCTTCGACACCCTCACAGTTCAGCTTCCACACAAATGCGCTGCCGATGAAGCCCGCCCCGCCCGTCACAATGACTCGATTCAATGATTTGACTCCTTTCCAGGGTCCTGATCGTGCAACGAGACATCAGAGCTCCCTCGCCCCCATTTTGGGGAGAGGGCCGGGATGAGGGGGCTGACAATGCGGATTTCCCCTCACCTTAGTCCTTTCCCTGAGGGAGAGGACACATTCGCAGATCCGCATGGTATCTGGATTTCCCGTTGTGGAACCAGATCTGCGAAGACAAATGAGCCCGGATGCTGTTCAAATGTGGGCAAGGGCTCCATCTTGCCCACCGCGCTTGTGTGGCCGATTTCCTCGGTGGGGAACCCTACCGCTCCTGCCTGCAAAGGACTCTCGTTGCAGTCCTGGCCATGGAGTGATCCTGCAGGCATTATGGGTCCGAGTATTTGACTGGCTGTCCACAGAATGCCGCGCCGTGTGGCAGGATGTTGTGCACAGAGCTCATGGAGCTTGCCGAATCATGAGGGCCCGCCTGAAATTTGGTCGCTCTTGGCGCGGTCCATTGGGGTCAGAAAGACGTCGATGAGCCGGTCCATCTGGTGGGGCAGCGGTTCAGAAACGGTCCCCACCACGTGAACAGGCTCCTGCGTCAGGGTGAGCAGGAGCTTGATGGCCCTGCTTTTGGAGATGGCGCCGGCCATGGCCTCCGTGAGCTCTCCCATGAAGGAGTTGCTGATCAGGATCGAGATGGAGCCGATGACCACATCCACCTGACTGACAGAGTGGCACAGGGCCCCTTCTCCCGCGGCCCCACGGTTTGCGCCTGCTTTCAGCATCTGGGAGGTGGCGATGGCGTTGGTGCCCAATGCCCAGACCTCGACGTTGTCTTCAAAAGCCAGCCGAATTCTTCTGATGATGGCCGATCCGATGGATGCGCCCTGGCCGTCGATAACAGCGATGCGAAGCAACACCGATCTCCGTTCTTCCGCTTGAGCGGCATCAAGTCTTAGAGGAGTCCTTCGTCCTTCAGCATGAAACGGTCGTCCGACGCGCTCATCTCCTCGATGCGCCTTTTCTCTCATCGCACCATCCGAAGATGCTCAGCCGGTTTCCAGGTCTTCGAAGGTTTTGAATTA
>CAZEOY010000783.1:0-1830 GCA_964513835.1 uncultured Syntrophobacteraceae bacterium | reverse complement strand
GTACTGGGTCAAGGAAAAGGGAGCCAGGATCTTTAAATATTACCCGCCCGAGGACACCTACATCAACGATGAAGAGCTTTGGCCTTTTTATGCAAAGGCCGAAGAGCTCGGAATCGTGCTCGACATACACACCGGTTTCTCCTGGGTCCCCCCCGGAAAAAGCAAGTACGCTCTTCCCATCTATCTCGACGATGTGGCCAGGGACTTCCCCGAGCTCAAAATCAACGCCTTCCACATGGGCTATCCCTATTGCGACGACCTCAACATGGTGGCCATGGGCCATCCCAACGTCCACTTGTGCCTGAGCCTGCTGGTTCCCTGGGCCATCGGCGCTCCCAGGAGATTTGCCACAATCATCGGAGAAGCCCTGCGCTGGGTTGGACCGGACCGGATCGTCTGGGGCACCGATTATGCCGGATTCGGCGTCCAGATCCGGTGTGCCGTCATGGGGCTCCGGAACTTTCAGATTCCCGAGGATATGCAGAGAGACTACGGCTATCCGGCCATTACCGACGAGGACCGGGCCAAGATGTTCGGAGGCAACCTGGGGAGGCTTCTGGGAATCGATACATCCAGGAGAAGAGTCGAGTAGCCGGCGCCGTTTCCAGGGCCGCGAACGACCCCGGCCCAACTTCAGAAGGAGAGATGAATGAGCTTCGATGCACTGTTTGAACCGATTGAGATCGGCGATGCAACGATCAAGAACCGCATCGCCATGGCCCCCATGAATCCCGGAATGTCGGCACCCAACGGGTACCATGGCGATGCAAACCTGGCATGGTATGCAATCCGGGCCCGGGGAGGGTTCGGGTTGATCATCACCGAGTGCTGCGTGATGAATCCATATCGCTGGAACGGCTCGGAGATATTGAATCCAGCGCGCTTCAGCGATTACCGCTACTACCGCTATCACAGCGAATGCGTGAAGCTGGTGCACCAGTACAACGGCTGCAAGATCTTCATGCAGCTGAGCCCGGGGTGGGGCAGGCAGGGACACCCGCATGTGGAATCTCCCGACTGCCCCGCGGGCGCTCCATCGGCCATTCCCTATGAAATCGATCTGCGATGCTTCACGAAGGGATGGGAAAAGCAATTCAAGGCTGCCTATCCAAAGCTCAAGGAAGTGATGCCCGATTTCGACGTCATCCGAAGCATGAGCGACGAGGAGTATGAGGCTTTCAAGCCCACGAGCATGGAGGTCCTCATGAAAGTGGCCCCCGATCTCTACCATCTCGTTCATGGGGATACTCCACGAGAATTGACGGTTCCGGAAATCGTCGAACTGGAGGACCGGTTCGCCATTCAAGCCCTGGCGGCTTTCAAGCTGGGCTATGACGGCGTGGAAGTTCACTCTCCCCATGGCTACCTGATCCACTCCTTCCTTTCACCACGCTCAAACCAGCGCGTCGATCAGTATGGGGGAAGCCTGGAAAACCGTGCACGGTTTCTTCTGAACATCCTTGAAAAAACCAGGAGGCTCATCGGGCCCGACAAGGCTTTCGGGGTCAGGCTCTCGGGCGATGACCTGCTGCCGGGAGGAAAATCCTATTACATCAAAGGCACCTACCCCGAAGCAGTTTATTTTTATGATGTAACGGCAGACAAGGCAAACGGTGGATGGTGCGATTACTCTTCACCCGCCTGCACCGGCCGCAACAACGGCGACGTCATAAAAGTTGACGGCGGACTGCAGATGCTTTTTGCCTACAAAGTTGATGGCGCCTATCTTGAAGCCGGCTTCCTTGATGATGAGAACAAGCTGAACGGTGAAGGTCCTTTCAGGGCCGTGCCGCCGCAGATGGCGGTAACGCCCCCTGACCAGCTGTCAAC
>CAZEOY010000782.1:0-1837 GCA_964513835.1 uncultured Syntrophobacteraceae bacterium | reverse complement strand
CCGGTGCAGTGGCTTGTCGCGAGAATCTCCACCCGATATTGTTTCAGAACTGGAATGGTCTCATCCAATTGGGACTGGGGAGAGAACCCCAGGTGTGTGCCTCCGAGTATGGCGTATATCTTCTCAACGCCCGTCTTGGCGATGGCATGGTTCAAAATGTTGATGAGCCCCGCATGGGCGCAGCCGAGGATCACTACGAGACCCTTCGGAGTATTTAAAACCATGGAATAGTCATCCAGAAAGGGGTCGGGTGTCCAGTCGCCGTTCTTCCGCACCACGAATTTCGGGTCGCCTGACTCGAAGGGCGTTGCACGCGGCACCTCGCCGCTCACGAAAACATTTTCCGTGATCTCCGTGAATTTCGTCTGCCAATTGAAGCGAGCGCCCCTTGTGGTCAGGTAGGCCTCCCTCCAGGGAATCCCGATAGAGACCGGCTTCTCTTCAGATCCCATGGGCATCCAACGGAATCGCTCGCCGAGAACGTCGGGGTGCGCCACGACTTCGCAGGGACCGTGCACCCCCAGGAAAGCGATCATCCCTCCCGTGTGGTCGAAGTGACCGTGGCTCAGGACCAGCTTCGAAACCGTCCTGAGGTCCTTCTGCAGTCGCAGTGAATTTTGAACCAGGCTGAAACCCTGGCCCGTATCGAAAAGGATGTTTCCGCCGGGAGTCTCCACGAAAGCTGCAAAACCATGCTCTCCCAGAAGTCCCGGGGTCGGCACAGTGTTCTCACACAAAACCGTGATCTTGAACTCCATGTCCACCTCCCAAATGCCTACCCCCGCGCTGGGCGGGGGTAGGTTCAAGCACAGATTGTCCAGCTGAAGCCGAAGCGCTTAACGCAGCTTACGGCGCAGCAGTTTGCCGGTGGGTGTACGCGGCAGTTCACTCACATACTCAAAAACCCGCGGCAATTTGTAGATGGCGATGTGATCCTTCAAGAACTCTTTCAGTTCTTCGTTGAGCTTGTCGCCGCCTTCAAAGCCCGGCTTCAAGACCAGGACAGCCTTGGTGATCTGTCCCTTGTCGGGATCGGGGACGCCCACGACTCCGACATCGGCCACGGCCGGATGTTTGGCGATGGCTTCCTCGACTTCCGCAGGGCCGATGCGGTAGCCGGAGCTTTTGATCATGTCATCTTCGCGCGAGACGAAGAAGATGTTGCCGTCCTCGTTCATGTACACCGCGTCGCCCATCTGGTTCCAGCCGTTGACAACGCCCTTCTTCTGGGACTTGAGAAGCTTCTCGTTGTCCTCATAAGGCTTCCAATATAAGCTGCCCGAGGCTCCCTTGAGCTGCATGCTTCCGATTTCACCGGGCTTGCAATCCTTACCCTCAGCGTCCACGACTCTGACCACAACGCCGGGCAGAGCCTTTCCGATGGAGTTGGGAACCGGCTCGGGGTTCATGGTGTTGGATGTGACCAGGTGCAACATTTCGGTTCCACCCAGACCTTCCCAGATGGGTTTTCCAGTGAGACCTTTCCACGCTTCGAGGGTTTCGGCGCCGAGTGCGTCACCACCCGAAGTGTACATGCGGATGGAGCTGATGTCGTACTTTTTGAAATCGGGGAACTTCATGAGACCGCGATAGGCCGTGGGAAGACCGGTGAGCACCGTGATCTTGTGCTTGGAGATGAGCTCCATCATCTCCGCCGGGGTGAATTTGGGAATGAGCGAAATGGCGGCACCCCCCTCGAAAGGCAGAAGGGTGAAGGTGCCGAACCCGGCTGCGAAAGAAACCGGTGCAGCACCCCCCAAGGTGTCGCCAGGGGCGAGCTTGTAAACGGACTTGTTGACGATCTGAGCCTCAATAATGACGGGACGCACGAAATGGA
>CAZEOY010000781.1:0-1840 GCA_964513835.1 uncultured Syntrophobacteraceae bacterium | reverse complement strand
TTGCGGGGCAGCCTGCCCGGCGGGGATCGACGTCCAGGGTTTCGTGGGGCTCATTGCCAGCGGAAGGTTCCTGGATGCCCTTAAAGTGATCAAGCAGGACAACCCGCTTCCGGCTATTTGCGGCCGTGTGTGCCATCACCCGTGCGAGCTGGTCTGCGGGCGCTCCCACGCCGATGGAGCCGTGGCCATTGAATATCTGAAGCGTTTCGTCGCTGACCTGGATCTCAAGAGCGAAAAGGTCTTCATCCCGGAGAAGAAGGGAGAGAAGCATGACAAGGTGGCCATTATCGGAGCGGGCCCGGCCGGTTTGACTGCCGCTTACTTCCTGGCCATCGAAGGCTATCCGGTCACCATCTTCGACAATATGCCGGAGCCCGGTGGCTGGCTGGTTTACGGCATCCCCGAATTCAGGCTTCCCAGAGACATCATGAAGGCGGAGATTGAGATCATCCGCAAGCTGGGTGTCGAGTTCCGCATGGGTGTTGAGGTCGGCAAAGATGTCACCCTCGAAGACCTCCGCAACCAGGGATACCACGCCTTCTTCATTGCCGTCGGAACCCAGCGAAGCCTGAAGATGAGGATTCCGGGTGAGGATCTCGAAGGGGTCTTTGCCGGTGGCGATTTCCTCAAAGAGGCGAATAGGGGACAGGTTGATGGCCTGTGGGGGAAACGTGTGGCCATCGTCGGAGGCGGCAACGTGGCCATGGATTCGGCGCGCATGGCCCTGCGGCTCGGAGCGAAGGACGTCCACGTGGTGTACCGCCGCAGCCGACAGGAGATGCCGGCTGGTGAGGAGGAGATCGTGGAGGCGGAGGAAGAGGGGATTCAGTTCGAATTCCTGACGGCGCCCGTCGAGATCCTGGGGGACGACAAGGGCAAGATCCAAGCGATGCGGTGCATTCGGATGCAGCTCTGCGAGCCCGATGAAAGCGGTCGGTGCCGCCCTGAGCCCATCTCAGGGTCGGAGTATTCCATCGAGGTGGATGCCGTCATCGCAGGCATCGGCCTGGGGACGGACCTCGCCATGTTCGGCAACGGCTCATCGGCCTGGCAGCCGACGCTGACGGACTGGGGAACCATAGAAGCCGATCCCGTGACGTACGCCACATCCATTCCGGGACTCTTTGCCGGGGGCGACGTGGTGACGGGGGCCGCCACGGTGGTGGGGGCCATCGAGGCCGGCAAGGAAGTCGCCATTTCCATAGACCGCTATCTGGGTCGCAAAGACCTCGCCAAGGGTCGGGCCAGAACGGGTGCAAGGAAGGATCTGCCATCCGAAGCCTCGGCCTTGAAGGGGCGCCGGGCTGCCATGCCCCGGCTGGTCGGCGAGGAGCGTAGGCGCAATCAGGACGAGGTCCTTATCGGCTTCAGCGAACAGCAGGCGGTGCAGGAAGCTCAATGCTGCCTCCATTGCGGCGTGACGGGAGGTGAGGATCGTGTCACTGTGGCCGACTATTTCAAAAAGCAGCGCCGTTTCCGCCACCTTACGGAAGTGGAAGTGGGTAAGATCCAGAAGCGTGTGGACGAGGACTACGAAGACCTGCTCGACCGTTGCGGACTGAGGTAGTTTTGCGTGGCGGATTTCGGTCTTAGGCCTGCGTCAGTGGCGGCCGGGACGGATTTGCCTGATCCTGCGGCTGGTTGCGGGGTCTTGCGGAAATGGAGCCCCTGCGACTGCAGCTGCTGGGGTGAGCACCCCCTCACGCGAGAACCTTTCTGTTGACAACCCAGAGGCCTTCTGTTAGAGAAGGCCTTCGTTTCACACATGTTCCCCGGTAGCTCAACCGGCAGAGCGGGTGGCTGTTAACCACTAGGTTGGCGGTTCGAGTCCGTCCCGGGG
>CAZEOY010000780.1:0-1841 GCA_964513835.1 uncultured Syntrophobacteraceae bacterium | reverse complement strand
GTTCGTCGGTGAGCCGAGTCAATTCTTGGACACCGGAGCTGGCCGGCATGATGCGAATGCGCCCGGGCCCGTTCACCAGCACTTCCTGCAGTTGGCGTTTGCCTTCCAGGACGTGGCTGATGTTTTCCTTGGGGGTCAGGCCGAGAAGCACGTCGATATTGGCGAGTCCCAGGTCGGCATCGAGAATGAGCACTCTCTTGCCCATCAAATCAAAAGCACAAGCCAGGTTGACGACGACGTTGCTCTTTCCGACTCCTCCCTTGCCGCTGCTCACGCAGATGACCCGCACGGGCGGAGGGACCACACCCAATTCCCTGCTGTTCTGAGAGAGACGTTGATGGTTCGTCTCACGCAATCCTAGAGCCTGGTCCATATTAATTCCTTTCCACTCGAACCATTTCCTGGGGGAAACAGGAACATGAGCAGCCTTTTCTGTGTCGCTGTCTCAATATCTTCAGGCACTCTCTGACCTGTCCCGAAATAGGAGACTGCGTGAGGGAAACGCAGGAGTTGATTGATCATGCATCCATGACTCAGCGTCTCGTCCACCTTCGTGAATATCAGACTGTGTATGTTTACGGACTGGAAGTGCTGGATGGTCTGTCTGAGATCAACATCTTTGGCTGTTGCGCTCAGGACCAGAAGATGGTTGACGCCGGAGGTGTCAGAGAATGTGTCTTTCAAATCCTTGACGTGCTCCTTCTGGAGGTAGTTCTTCCCGATGGTGTCCACCATAATGACATCCTTGTCTTGCAGTGACGCTTTGGCCTTTTTGAACTCGGTCCTGCTCTGGGCCACCATGAAAGGGACCTCCAGAATGTTGGCGTAGGTGCGCAGCTGATCGACGGCACCGATTCGATAGGTGTCGATGGAGATGATACCGACGCTCTTCCTCCGTTTGATCTTGATGAGAGCGGCCAGCTTGGCCAGGGTCGTCGTTTTTCCGACACCGGTGGGGCCCACGAAGGCAAAAAGGCGTCCCGTTGACTTGGGTGAGGTTCCCATGCTGAAGGGGCGTGCGAACTTGACCTTTTCGATCACCTGTCTGCAGAATGCTTCGAGGATGAGGTGTTTTTCCGCCGAGGGCTCCTCCATCTCCAGGAGGGTCTTTCTGAGAAACACAAAAGCCTGCCGCTCATCCAGTCCGCGCATCAAGAGGCTGTGGTAAATCTCAGCCAGGGGCTCCTCCAGTTGGATCTTGGCGAAATAATCCTTCGAGGAAATCAACAAAGACAGGAGGGATTTTATCTCTCTGATTTCGCTGTAGAGCTCCGGATGGGTCGACTCGGACCGGCTTTCCTGCTCAACAGCTGCGGTCACTTCGATTCCCGTTTCATCTCCGGACAGACTGACCTTGCGGTTTCCCAGGATGATGGCGTCGTGACCCATCTCCCGCTTGACCTGGTCCAGGGCTTCAGAGATGGTAGCTGCTCGAAACGTCCTAATCTGCATGATTTACCCTGATCACCCCCATAGCCTGGATTTCCAAGTTGTTTTTCAACTCGCTGTGCGCAATGATGGCAACTTCCGGCATGAAGCGTTCCAGCAATCTGCGGACATGGCGGCGCAGCATCGGCGAGCAAAGGATCACCGGATGGTGTCCGAGGTTCAAGACGCGCTTTGTTTCGGTGCTCACCGCTTGTATGAGCTGATGGAGCAGATTGGGCTCCAGGGATAGGAAGCTTCCGTGCTCTGTCTTCTGGATACTCCGAACCAGATGCTCCTCCAGGGACTGCTGAAGCGTGAGGATGTGAAGCTTCCCATCGGGTGTTTCGTAAGGTCGCGTGACCGTCCTTGCCAGGGCCTGCCTGACATATTCGGTCAGGATCTCGGGGTCCTTC
>CAZEOY010000779.1:0-1845 GCA_964513835.1 uncultured Syntrophobacteraceae bacterium | reverse complement strand
GTTCATGGGACCAGAGGAAGAGATCCTCCACCGACCGTCTTTCACGAAACACGATGACGTCTTTGAGGGTCACGGCCTGCACGTTTTTGTTGGCCATGACCAGGCGGTAGAGCGTCAGATCGTCGGATGCGGACCAGTCGGTGGTATAGCGCACCTTATCCAGGATGCGCGGTTCGAAGTACGGAGCGAGCTCCCGCCTGATTCGTTCGGGCATGGGTTTTGAGGTGGGCAATGCCCGTTCCCGCGAGTGCTGGATGGCTTCGGCCAACGTATCCGAGGCCATGTCCGTTACGGCCCCGGGAAGCGAGTCGAAGAAGTCCTGACTGAACAGGGGGGTGTCGGACCACTGGGTGGCGTCCCACCTGAACGATTCGCGCTGCCCCGGCGAGGCCATTCGCTCGGCCCTTTTTCCATCGGCTCCCAGGCAAAGAAAGGCTGCAAGCAGCAGGGTGAAGCCGATGCGGGGATTCAGCTTTTTCCTGGCGGAGTGGGTTTGCTTTCGATCGTCCATTGCTCTTCATTACCCTGAGGAGTTGGGTGAACGAGGTGGGTGAGCGCCGCCATTCGGCGCCTCACGCTTCATGCCACGATTATTCTGAGATTTGCCACTTTCTTCTCCTGCCCTGAACGGTGTCCATAGATAGCATACATTCCGTTCACCATCACCACCCCCTGGCGCCCTCCGAGACGGGGCCGGAGCGGGGCAAAAGGAGGTCCAGACTTCATGCGGCGGAGCGATCGAGAGATTACGGATCGTCCTGCGATGGACGACATCATCCGAAGAAGTCGGGTCTGCCGATTGGGCCTGTGCAACGAAGGGCAGCCTTACGTTGTTCCCTTGAGCTTCGGCTACGATGGGGAGGCTCTCTATTTTCATGCAGCGTCTCAAGGGCGCAAGGTCGATATCCTCGCGCAAAACAACCGGGTCTGCTTCGAATTCGACATCCTGCATGACGTCATCCCTTCCGACCAGCCGTGCCGATGGGGTACGAGGTTCGAGAGCGTCATCGGGTTCGGGACGGCGGAGATCGTCCGGGACCGGCAGTCCAAAGAGAAGGCGCTCGCGTGGATCATGCGCCAGTATGGGGGTCCCGACGGATCGTTCGATGAGTCGGTGCTGGAGAAGACGCTGGTCATCAGGGTGCGGATCGATGCAATCAGCGGTAAGGCGCGTCTTTGAAATCATTGCCTTCCCCACCCCACCTTCCGCGATCCGACCCTCCAGCCCTTTTTCCGACTCAGCACCTCCGACATCCCATTTCTGACTTCCGCCCCCCGACCTCCGACTTCTGTGCTCAGCGCGCAGGGACTTGAAAGGCCACTTTGCCCTGATTGCGGCGGAGGAGAACGTAGAACGCGCCTGCGCCACCATCGTACGACCGTGCGGATGCGAAGGCGAGGACTAACCGTTTCAGAGGGGCCTGGGTGAGCCAGCCGACCAGGCTCTGCTTGATGACGGGTTCCTTGTCCTGCGAGTTCAGGCCGCGCCCCGACACGATGAGTACACAGCGGCATCGCTGGGCGAAGCTGTCCAAAATGAACTGCGTCACGGCCTCACGGGCTTCGGGTCGGGTCATGCGGTGCAGGTCCAGGTAGTCCTGATAGCTGAACTCACCATGGCGAAGCTTCTTGAGGACTCGCGGAGAGAGCCCCACCACCGCGCCGTCGATGTATTCGTCGGATAATGACAGTTCGAAATCCAGTTCGCCCTCCACCAGGAGGGTCAGGTGGTTCTGCACCTCCTGCTCTTCGACTGAAAGGAATCGGGGTGGCGACTGGGTCGGGGGGGGAGGGGGAATCCGCACGCGGTCCGGGCGGTTCAGCGGCATCACATCGGACATGGCC
>CAZEOY010000778.1:0-1846 GCA_964513835.1 uncultured Syntrophobacteraceae bacterium | reverse complement strand
GGCGGGAGGCATTCTAGGAGCTTGCACGGCAACTGCCATTTCGAGCGACAGCGAGAAGTCTCGTTCGTCGCAATACCACGAGTTTAGAGGATTTCTCTCTCCGCTGCGCTCCGTTCGAAATGACAAGAAGATGTTCTCGGACAGCCTCTTGGATGGATGAGGAAGTGTCTGGCATGAGAGCGGCTTCGGGCACATCTTGGCGCATGATCCCTCGGCACACACCCGGGGAGTGCATGAAGGGACAGAGGCCGGCACGGAATAGGACGATTTTGTTCCAGCGCTCTTTAATGGTTTGAAATCATTATTCCAATGCTGAATCTCTACAAATCCAGTTGCAGCAATGAAATTGAGTCCAAGACGATTCGCTGTCGCGACTGATGAAACATTTTTGTTCCACGATCGCAGTCGGTCTGGAAGCAAATAAGCGGTTGTTCATTAAATAACAATAATTAAAGCTAGTTATATTGAGACGGTCTTGTTTGGCTGGTTCTTCTGGTTTGGCATAAGGAGTGCTTGGTTCCTTTGATGAAATAAACAATCTAAATATTAAACAATGAGAAGGGAGGCCGTCGCCATGTCGAACCTCGCGGTGATGAACGATGCGGACAGAGCAAACGGAAAACGGGAGCAGATCCATCAAACATTGAAAGACCAGGGGGTGGAATTCCTCCTCGCCCGTTTTGTGGACATTCACGGGACTCCCAAGGTGAAGCAGGTCCCCGTCCAGTGTTTCGACGATCTCGTGGATTCCGGGGCGGGTTTTGCCGGTGGCGCCGTGTGGGGGCTTGGGCAGGGGCCCGAAAGCCACGACATGATGGCCCGCTTGGACCTCGACACCTTCGTGCAGATTCCCTGGAAGCCCAATGTCGCCGTCGCCAGCTGCGACATTTACGTGGACGACGAACCCTGGCCCTTCTGCGCCCGCACCAACCTCAAACGGATGATGACTCTCTTTGCCAGGGAAGGACTTCTCCTCAACGGTGGATTCGAACCGGAGCACTTCCTGGTGGTTCAAACCCCCGAAGGCAGGCTCAAACCCTGGGATCCTCTGGGTATCGACAATTTGTCTAAGCCCTGCTACGATTTTCGGGGCATGAGCCAGGCCATGGACTATCTGCAGGATATCATCAGGTACGGCAACCAGATGGGATTTGACATCTACCAGAGTGACCACGAGGATGCCAACGGCCAGTATGAAATCAACTTTGGATGGACCAATGCTCTGTACGCATCGGACCGTTTGGTGCTATTCCGCATGATGGCCGGACAGGTGGCATCGAAGTACGGCGCCACTTGCACCTTCATGGCCAAGCCCTTCAACGACAAGACCGGATCGGGTGCGCATTTGCACTTCCATGTGGCGGAGACCTCGACGGGCCGAAACCTCTTTCCGGTGGGACCCGCTGAAAAGGACCCCAAGGGACTCGGGATTTCCAGGACTGCCAGGCACTACATCGGAGGTCTGCTCAAGCACATTCGGGCCATCACTGCCGTCGCCTCTCCCACCATCAACTGTTATCGTCGCATTCAGAGCGGTGAATTCGTGTATTCATCCACTTCCGGTTATACGTGGACGCCGGCCTTCGCTTCCTTTGGAGACAACAACCGCACCCAGCTGCTCCGCTGTCCCGATGGCAACCGCTTCGAGGATCGCTCTCCCTCCGGCATGGTGAATCCCTATCTGCTGCTGGCCGTTCACATGGCCGCAGGACTCGACGGAATCAAAAATGAGATCGATCCGGGAGATGCCATCATCGGGGAGAATGTGTGGAATCTTTCCTACGACGAGCGGCGGGCCCGGGGCATGATCCTGCTCCCTCAGAACCTCATGGAGGCTGTTGAAGCC
>CAZEOY010000777.1:0-1854 GCA_964513835.1 uncultured Syntrophobacteraceae bacterium | reverse complement strand
GGACTTCCGTGAGGGTCGCGAAGTACATGAACGCCCCAACGATGGCCGAGAAGAAGTTGGCCCCCAGGGAATTGCCGCCCACCAGGCTGCTCACCCATTGGGACGGGATGATTCCTTCGGTGCCCGGCTGCCCCAGCAGCAGCCCGGCGGCCAGCACCCCTCCCAGCAGCAGCGGTGTGATCTGCCGGGTGAAGCTCCACGTCGCGTTGAACCAGTCCTCGGTTTCCCCCCGCGTGGTGGTGATGAGCACCGTGAGTGCCACGATGCCAGCGCCAAAGGCGATGAGCGGCTCATGGGGAAACCCGAAGGCGAGGACCGCGATCACCATCGCTGCCAATACCACCCTCAGTACCTTCACGCGGAACCAGATGATAAGCTCTACGCCAAGACCCGCGGCAAAAAACCCGGTCAGCCACCACTTGATCTGGAACACGGCATTCCAGAAACCCACCGGCTCCGAAGGCTTGCCCCAGGTGGCGGAAATGAGAAGCCCGACCATCGTGGCAAAGTAGACGACGTTCTGCCACAGCGGGCGTTCCACCTCTGCGACCGGCAAGTGCATCGCCGCCTGAACCTTTTGCGTTTCTTCCTTCAAGAAGAAGAAATGCATCAGGAGGCCGATGACGATGCTGAACAAGATGGCGCCGGCCGCCCGCGCGATGCCGAGGGGCAGCCCCAGGATGCGCGCCGTGAGCACGATGGCCAGGATGTTGATGGCCGGCCCCGAGTACAGGAAGGCGATGGCGGGACCGAGTCCGGCCCCTCGCTTCCAGATGCCGGCGAAGAGCGGCAGCACGGTGCACGAGCACACCGCCAGGATGCTCCCCGAAACGGAGGAGACCCCGTAGGCCAGCACCTTGTTGGCCGCAGGCCCCAGGTAGCGCATCACCGCGGCCTGGGATACGAAGCAGGAAATGGCCCCGGCGATGAAAAACGCCGGCACCAGGCAGAGCAGCACATGCTCCTGGGCATACCACTTGACCAGGGCCAGTGACTCGATGACCGCATTGGTGAAGCGCTTGCTGTCCATGGGAAGATAGAACGCCACCAGGAAAGCCCCCACGATGAGCGCCATGGGCTTCCAGATGGTGCTCCAGTCGATGCGGCTCGGCTCCATTTCCTCCTGACTCTCCATCACGTCATTCCTCACCGTTTCCTTTTCAGCAACTCCAGCAGTACCCATTTCAGAATCTCCTCAAGATGATGTGTCCTGCCTTCAACCCGCCTGGACGCCCGCGGCGGCGCCGGCCTCCACCAGCCATTGCCTGATCTTGTTCCTGGGCGGGACACTCCCCACGGCGACGGGCTTGCCATTGATGACAAGGGCGGGCGACCCCATGACGGGATAGCTCGCGATTTCATTGATGTCCGTCACATGATCCACACTGGCCGGGAGCTGGAGCTCGGTCAGGACCTCCATGACGGTCTGCGTCAGCGCGTGACACTGGCTGCAGCCCACCCCCAGGACTTTGATATCCAGCCCTTTGGGAGCCTCCTCCGTGTAAGGCTGCCCCATGAACTTGCGAAATTCGCGGACAAAAGCCCTGCCGTACTCCTCTTGGGCCTTCCTGGGGATGTAATTGCCCTTGCCCAGTTGGTCGAGCATATACTCCGCCACCTCCAGGTCGGACTTCTCCCCGTAAGTCCCCGCCATTTCCTCCATGAGCTCTTTCATCCCGATGATGCTCACCCCGAAATTGGCCACGTTGATCCGCGTGATGGCCTTCTCCGACATGCTTCATTTCCTCCTGGATTTACCGCCGTCTATGCAGTCTGCCTCCTGCAAAGGGTTTCGCGGCTGATTTCGGACAACGACTCCATGACCCGGACGATTTCCGGCTCCTCCTTGAGCCA
>CAZEOY010000776.1:0-1854 GCA_964513835.1 uncultured Syntrophobacteraceae bacterium | reverse complement strand
CCTGCTTGGTGTCTCTGAGGCCGTTCCGGACTCTTTTCAGGGGATACCGACAGTCAACAATCAGAAGTCATGGTTCTTCACTTTTGATAGCAAACGCAATTCGGACGACATAGATATCCTCTGGGAGATCTTCTCACAGGCGATCAGGTTCGCCGACTCGGACGACCCAGAGGCTCGAACCGCGTTCATTGCAGCGTATAACAACGCTACACATCGCTATGGCGTCGGCTGTAATCTCACGATGGGACTGTTTTGGATTCGGCCCTGGGATTTCCCGACGCTGGACAGCCAGTCCCAGCTTTACATCAAACAGAAGCTCAACTTTCAACTTGGCCCTGCCGACCGAAGAGGCGGGCGCCAAACACCTTCCCCTGTTGGATCGTGAAATCACTTGGATACGTAAGCTCTACGAGAAAGGCGTTGCCGGCTTCTATGACGTTGTGCTCTCCGGGCAGGGATGGCGAGTCGATGCGGGGAAAACCATTGGTTGGCTCATAGACGGTAAGAGCCCAGGGATCGACAAGATTCTCCCTTCCATGCGCACAGACATTGTTTTGGACCACCCGAAAACAGGAAGGCGCATCGTTATCGACACGAAATTCAATTCGGTGGTTACCCGAGGCTGGTACAGAGAAGAAACACTGCGAAGCGGATATGTGTACCAAATCTACGCCTACCTGAGGTCCCAGGAGGGGAGTGGCGATCCACTTGCAGACAGGGCGTCAGGTTTGCTTCTTCACCCCTCCATCGGCGGGATGGTCAACGAGTCGGTCGTGATCCAGGGACATGAGATTCGTTTTGCAGCGGTTGACCTCAGCGCCAGTGCCATGGAGATACGGACACAGCTCCTGCAGGTTCTGGACGACACCCACGCGCACAGGCGTGAGCCATGGCTGCTTTCTCGGCTGCCTGAGCGGTGATCAACTTGTTGGCCTGGTGGTGCTCTGAGGAAAGTCCATGAAAACAACTCAGTCCTTTTCCTCACTTTCCCTCACCGCACCCAAAACGACCTCCACACAGCCCTCCACATCATCCCGGATCTGCAGGTCCGAAAACCTGAAGAGCCGCCACCCAAGCCGCTTTAAGATCTTGTTCTTGAAACCGTCCCTCTTTCTGGCTTCCGGAGTGCTGTGCCACGGGAAACCGTCAACTTCAACAGCGACTTTGCACTCCGGAAACGCGAAATCCAGAATGAAGGAGTGCCTGAGAGGGTATTGGGTCGCGAAGTCGATTCCTTTCCTCAGCCCCCGTCGCTCAAGGGCAGCCCTGAAAGCTTCCTCTATACCGGTTTCGTGCCTTCCACGAAAAACCATACCATACCTTACCCGAACATACCCAACCTCGCCAGACCTCGCCTCGCCAAAGCACTCCACACCAAGCCTCACCGCTCCTCACCACAAAGATCAGTCAGACCGCGCGGACGGTCTGGTGCTGCGTCATGGGTGCCCGTGTTGGCGCTCTACTGAGACGCACCAGTACCGGGCACCCAATAAGGATGCAGGTCAGTTGACTGCAAATTTCTCGACCTTGAAGAGGCCGAAACGAGGCCGGTAGTCCCCAACCCCGACATATTTGCCCGCATTGTTCAGGATCTCTTTGACTATCAGAGGCTCAATCCTGTCATCCCGGACGATCACGTCGAAGTCCAGCTCCCATTCGTCGAAGCGGGGCCGGCACCGAAGAATCCTGGCCTTCTGCACCACGACGCTCTGCCTGTCGATGGCCCAATCCCCCCGTACGTGCGGAATCATGTAGGGCTCGACGAAGATGCCGCTCTTGAAGATTTCCTTGTAGGTCTTCTTGCCGGTGAACTTGAAGTCCGCGGCGCTTTTCACCATGCAGGCCTCAAGGGTG
>CAZEOY010000775.1:0-1860 GCA_964513835.1 uncultured Syntrophobacteraceae bacterium | reverse complement strand
AGCAGACACGCGCGAGCGCCCCGGTCAAGATCTATCGCGTTGACGATTCCCCAGCGGAGAATGGTGGCATTTTCCAGGGCGCCAAAGCGCCCCGCATCGGCAGTGGCCCTGTCGGACCTCTCATGGCCGCCATGGCTCTACTGCTGGCCCGGATGAAACGGAAGAACAGATCGTAGGGTTGGAGCCCCGGACCGCAACAGAGAGGAGGAGCCCGATGCAGCCGATTCAAGATCCCGAAGGGAGTGATCTCAGTCAACGGCGGGAATTCCCCGGCGAGCGATCGAGTCTTGTCATCGAGCTCATCCTCTTTGCCTTGGTTGTGGCCGTTCTCAATGTCCCCCTGTTGAGCAGCGGGGTCATGGAATCCATGATCTTCCTGCCGGATAGTGTTGCAGCCGGCCAGTGGTGGCGAGTGTTGGCCCATCCTTTTGTGCACCTGAGCTGGTACCATCTGCTCCTGGATGCTGGAGCCTTTCTGCTGCTCTACGGTGGACTTCAGGAGCCGACCCGCTTTCGGAGGCTGCTCGTCGTGGTGGCTTCCGCGGGCGGCAGCCTTGGCCTGAGTCTTCTCGTCTCGCCCGTCATCCAGACCCAGGGCCTCTGCGGTCTATCGGGCGTAGCCCACGGCCTCATGGCCTTTTCGGGCCTGGAAAGCCTGAGCAGCCCGACCGCCGACCGGTCATCCAGGATCACGGGGCTGTTGAGCTTTGGCATCGTCTCCATCAAGAGCCTGTTGGAGGTGCTTCAAGGCCACGTATTCTTCGAATTCCTTCATTTCGGCCTGATGGGGGTTCCCGTTCCCGCATGCCATGCCGGGGGCGTGCTCTTCGGCACCGGGGCCTTCATCGCCTTGAAAACTGTTCTCTCAGATGTGACTGCCTCGCCGGGGCATCGGAGTGAGAGCAGGTTGCCTTGCGCTCGCTGAAGGATGATGGTCCAGGCTGCATGGTGTGAGCGTCTGAGGTCCTGCAGGTTGAAGCAAAAAGGAATCTGGATCCTTGCCGGAAGTGGAGCTGAGCCTTAGTTTACCAAACGGATCGAGGTGAATGGATAAAGAGTCGCGCATTCCTGGCAATGAATTGGGTATTATGTAAAGAGGATCAAAATCATGGCCAAGAGAGGGCATGTTGCATATTGGGGTTTATATTCCGAGAAGCTCCGAAGGGTTATCCTCGCATCCCTGATAGTTGCCGCTTTATCAAGCGGAGTGTCGCGGGCTTGGGCGCTCGATCTGGGCTCCATTGAACCGCAGCAGTTGAAGGATCAGCTCGGGGAGTGGATCATCTTGGATGCCAGACCCGTGAAAGACTGGCAACGTGGTCACATACCCGGGGCCCTTTCGTTTTCCTGGGAAGATCACATCCAGGGCAACGGGTCTGATGGTCCCTACCGCCTGCCCACGCCGGAGCGACTGGCGTCGGAGCTGGGCAAGATGGGTATCACCGAATCCAGCCCCGTGGTTGTCTATGGTGACGCCGATCGGAGCTGGGGCGGTGAAGGCTGGAGTATTTGGGTTCTTTCCTGGCTGGGGCATAAAGGGCCCATTCGGTTGCTGAATGGGGGAGCCCAGTCCTGGAAGAAGGAAGGGTACACCCTTGCTGCGGGAGCTAACCGGGAACCGCCCGCCAGCCGGCATTATGCGGCGGATCTGCGCAGCGAGCTCAATATTCAGGCAGCCGAACTGGAAGATCGCGGAGCTCCTGTGGCTGTTATCGACACCCGGTCATCCATCGAATGGATGACGGGCCACCTGCCCAGTGCGGTTCACATTCCCTGGACCGAGTTTTTCGTCGGCAAGGAGCGGCTACCCATCGAGGGCATGGCCTTGAGCCGCCTTCTCAGAGATCACGGAGTGGATTA
>CAZEOY010000774.1:0-1863 GCA_964513835.1 uncultured Syntrophobacteraceae bacterium | reverse complement strand
GGGCAATGATGACGTCGCAGGACTTCCGCATGGCCTCGGCCACTTCCAGGTGCTCCTGATTGCGGATGCCGCCGGTGAGGATGCCCACCGTGGCTTTGGGGATGTCCAGGTGGTGGACGTCACCTTCCCCGGTCTGACCGTAATACTTATGGTCCATCAGGACCGGCATATGGACGAATTCCAGGTGGGGCAGGACCGTGAGCAGCGTCTCGCCCAGGTTCAAAATGGCGATCTCACACCCGGAACAGGAATTTAACCATTCTTCTGCTACTTTGACTGGCACGTTAACCCCCTCCTAGCCCAGCACCCGGAGCGCTTTGTTCTCCAGTTCCCGGTGCCTTGCGGCCGCATGCTGCTTCTTCTTCTCCGACCATTCCATCACTTTGGCCAAAGCTTCAGCCGCAAAGTTGGGATTGTCCCGGTAATCGAAGATCTCAATGTCGCTGCCCTTGGAATCGGCCAACACCGCCCGGCCCAACGGCGTCCGGCTGATGACCGTGGTCCAGCCTTCCTCCGCCCCGATGCCGCCAAAAGAAAGATCCGCATATTCCGAAGCATAATCGTCGCAATAATGGCAGGCATAACGTTTCAGAAAATCGATCTGATCCAGCGGTATCTCCAGCATGTCCTTATTTCTCAAATGAATCATCAGGTGTTCCTTGACGTTGACCTTCACCACGTCATCCCAGGAGAATCCGCCCAATTCCTCCAATTTCTGCCGCTGCTCCGGCCCGAAATGGAAGTTGCCGGTGCAGAACAGGCCAAAATGATACTTGATGGTCCCGGACGGCACAATGCCCATCACTTCCATACGCCGCAGGGTGTTAATCTGGCAGGGCGTGCCCACGAAAGCCACCCGGTTCAGCCTTTTTTTGGCCACCTCCCCCAACTCCAGGATGGAGGGGGAAAAGGTGGAATAGAGGCTGGAATACACCTTGGAAAAGTGGGTCATACCGTGCATGGTGTCAAAATGAAAGCCGGCCGCCTCCAGAATCTCTTCCCGGGTCAGGGCCAGCCAGGGCCAGCGCCGGAAGGGTCCCACCTTGCGGCTGACGATGGCCCCGTCGATGCGGCCCATATCCAGCAGGTGCAACAGCAGCGCCGTCACCACGCCGCCGTCGGTGCCGTGGGCCAGCACCTCCGGATCTTTGGCCCGGGCCACCGTCGTCTCGATGACCCGGCCGATGGGGGCGCTCCAGGAAAGCTGGCGTTTCAATTCTTCATCCAGTTCGCCGACTTCCGGACAGATGGAATGGCAGATGCCGCACTCGATGCATTTTTCAATATCGCTGTATCGCGGCCGGCCGTTGTCATCCAATTCCAGAGCCCCATAATTGATCGCGGTGCAGAAGGTGACGCAGCCGCCGCAGTGATGGCAGAGCCCCGGCTTTTGCACTTCTTGAATCAGGTTAAAAAAGGTTTTCATCTCGCCTCCCTCATCAAGCGGCCATGGCCTTGGACTCCCTGGCAGGATTGGGGCCCAACTCCCGGATCTTTTCCGTAAATTTGGTTACCAGTTCGGCAAAACGGGGCGCTTCCGCCGACGATACCCATTCGATGGCGTAACGTGCGGGATCGATGCCCAGGTCTTCCAGAACCAATTGTATTGCTTCACTCCGGGCCAATGCTTTGTGATTACCATCCAGGTAATGACAGTCGCCCAGATGTCACCCCATGACCATGACGCCGTCAATACCCCGATCCAGAGCCTCCACCACCAACCGGGGATGCACCATCCCGGAACACATGGTCCGGATAACCCGCATGTTGGGCGGATACTGCAACCGGGACACACCGGCCAGGTCCCCCCCGGCATAGGCACACCAGTTGCACAGGAAACCGAGGATGACCGGTTCGAATCTG
>CAZEOY010000773.1:0-1879 GCA_964513835.1 uncultured Syntrophobacteraceae bacterium | reverse complement strand
CCCGTGGCTTTCACCCCCTCAGCAATGGGCCAAATTTGTGTCCGGTAGTGAATCAGCCGTATCCAGCATTTCGACGTACCTTTGACCTGCCGGTGGTCCCGTCCGTGACCATGGTGGCCGATTTCACCGCTCCGAAGGCTTTGAATTTGTTCTGCAGATCCTTTTGTGTGGTCTCGAAAGATAGATTTCCAACGTAGAGGTTCATAAGACTCCCTTTATCCCGGGGTGAAGAGCGATATCGGCCTCCTGGAGGGTCGAGTCCTGTTCATCTTGAAGCGATCACGCCACCGCCGTCAGGCTCATCATGGGCGGTCTCACGCACCACCGCGTTCCCAGGCGAGAAAGTGGTTGCTGAAATGACTGAAGGCAAATTGCCGCCCGAGCTGGTGGCGCAAATTGAGCGGAACATCAAAACGATCAGGAGAAACACGATCAACCGGAAATGTATCGTTATTAAACTAAGGGTGATCGACTGAGATAACAACCCGACAGCAGCAGGTTCTTCAGAGACCATTCTCTGTTGATCTACCCCCTGAATTTGAAGTGTTGCACGCGCGACGAAAACACGCAACGCATCCGTTGCATGCAACACCTGCTTGCTTGCCAAACACAGCTCGACCCACTCGCCATTCAGCGTTAAGTCTATGTTATTCCACTATAAAATTGGATGAATGGTAAGGTCTGCATCTTCGGCATGGATCTTGACTGTCCAAACCATCACGCACAGCCGTCGCGCACGTTTTTCGCCTGTCAGGGCCAGGAGGCGGGCGGTGGTTGCCGTTTCCTGAAGATGCGTGACCTGGAGTGCCCCTTCTGAAAGAGAGGATTCCCTCGCAAGGATGATGGATGAAGGCAAACATACTCGTTATCGATGATGAAGATTCCATCAGGTTCAGTTTCAGCAGGTTCCTTGAAGCTGAGGGACATGATGTGATCACCGCCAGGGATTACAGGGAAGCCCTGGCAAGAATGGATGAACGAGGATTTGATGTGATCCTTGCGGACATCTATCTGGGGGATGGATGGGGGTTGGATATTTTGCAGGAGGTCATGGACAAGGGTCTGAAGACCCGAGTGATCATCATGACGGCATATCCCAGCTCGGAAACAGCTCAAGACAGTTTTCGGATGCACGCCGCTGATTATCTCGTTAAACCGCAGACCCAGGAAGGGATACTCGATTCCGTGAACAGGGCAATAGAACAGTGGCATATCCTTGGGGAATGCCCTTTTCAAACGTGATGCCGGCAACCTTTCAGACATGAACTCCTTGAATCATTCTTGGTGTATGGAAATGGCAGTTCCAGAAAAGGAAGTACAAATATACATGTTTGAAAGGAGAGACCGATGAGAATGGTTTGACCGAAGATTCTTGGAAGGTGCCTATGGTATTCATGCCTCTTCTTGTTTACCGGGGTTCTGTTTGTCTCCCCCGTTTGTGCGGTCCCGGCGGGAGAGGGGTTGCTGATCGGACGCATATCTCATGTGGAGGGACAGCTGCTGCGATATGTCCCTGCTGAGAAGGACTGGGTCGCGACCGTCAGGGATGCACCGTTCGGGATGGACGATGCCCTCCATTCGGATCAAAACGGAAAAGCGGAATTCATCATGCCCAATCGCACCTGGGTCAGAATCGGCGGCAGCACCCAGATCCAGCTCATCGCCCTCAAGGCCGATGTGACAGGGGTCGATGTGGCTTCGGGCGTGGCCCGGTTCTACAACAGGAGCTCAAATGCACTGATCAAAGCCACCACCCCCTTCGGCTATGTGGTCGGTCAGCCGGGGTCCGCTTTCGACCTGTACGTCGGAGACGAATCGGCCGAAGTGATCAGCTTGAGCGGAAAGGTGGACTTCCTTCACTCGGGTGACAATGCACGAT
>CAZEOY010000772.1:0-1886 GCA_964513835.1 uncultured Syntrophobacteraceae bacterium | reverse complement strand
CCGGGCGGTCACTCCCCGGACCTGCGCGGTGGTTCTCTGCAATCCGCACAACCCCACAGGCGCCAATTTCAGGGAGCGGGACCTTCGTGCGGTGGCCGAACTGGCTGTGGAGCATGATCTGTTCGTCATTGCCGATGAAACCTACGATTTCCTGACCTTTGATGGAGAACCCTCATTCAGTCTGGCGCCTCTTCCGGAGCTCAGGGACAGGATCATCGCAACGTACAGCTTTTCAAAGAAGTATGCCATGACCGGTTGGCGGGTGGGCTGCGTCTATGCGTCCGAAGGATTGCTCGACCAGATCATGAAGGTGCACGATGCCGTGGCCATCTGCGCCCCCACGGTGTCACAAATTGCCGCCCTGGCTGCCCTCGAAGGTCCCCAGGATTGCGTGGCGGAGATCCGAGCGGCCCTGGAGCAGCGGCGTGATCTCATCTGCTCCCGCCTCGACCGCTTGAGCGAGCACTTTCGCTATGTGAAGCCACGCGGCGCCTACTACCTCATGGCCCGCAGCCTCCATCCGGCGGCAAGCTCCATGACTCTCGCCCTGCGGCTGCTGAACGAGGCCCGGGTCATCACGATCCCGGGATCCGCCTTCGGTCCCGAAGGTGAACATCACGTCCGATTTTCATTCGGAGGGCGTGAAGAAGAGATCCAGGAAGCTCTGGACCGCATGGAGCGATGGCTTGAGGGGAAACCATTTGCCTGAGATTCAGTTTCGAGTTTCGGGTTGCAGATTGCAGTGCATACTCGGTCCCTCTCACACGGGCAAGATTCAGCCTGACTCGTGCTCCCGTCATTCAGCAGCATTGCCCCCTTCATCTCCCACCAGGAGCGGAAAGACTCGGGAACCGTTCACAGGCTTTCGCCAAGCTGTACCATGCTGCAGGGCGGGGGGTATCCCGGCCCGGAAACGGGGCAGGGGGGGTGCTCGCGAACCCCTTCCGAGGCACGGCGGCAGCAGTCTCGCCTCATGGCAATGGAATCCCTGCAACCTGAGGGCTCGAGACCAGATACGCGTGACAAAAAACCGGTCCTCCAGCAACGTTTAAAGAAGGGCTGCCGCTGCCTTCTGGGCGGCCTCGAGCCACCCGGCAATGCTGGTGGCCGGCGCCGTCTCCTCGGAGGACTTGACGATCTGCCCGGATTCGACGTCCAGGAGGTGCAGCTCAAGCCTCATCTTTCCCTCGAGCACCTGGTAGCCGCCGAAGACCATCTGCTTGGCGCCAAGGTGCTTGCCCAGCTGGAGTCTTACAGTGGGGTCGGTGACCGATGACCTGTCCACCCGCATCTCCTGGCGGGCCGCTGCCAGCTGCTGCTTTTCGACGACCTGGTAGCCGCCCTTCTTCTGAATGGTCTCCACGACCTTTGTTGCCAGGAGCTCTCCCAGCTCAGGCTGTGACATCTCCCGTGAGGTCAGATCGTCCAGGTCCCACACGGCAATGGTAATGGGTCCGGCTTCAGGTTTCTGTTCGGCTTTTTCATCTTTCTTCGGCGCTTCCGGTGCCGGCTGGGAGGAGGGTGGCTGTTGTGCAGGCCGAACTGCCGCCTTGGGTTGCGGCTCGCTCATTGGTGGCTGAGACGGTTGTTTGGCGGCGCACGCCACGAGAAACCAACAGATGATCAGGGTGGCCCACACTCGAACTGTAAGTTGCATTTCGCTCCCCCCTTTTCTCGGGTAAGATGGTCCACAAAACGCTGAACATGGCTGAATAAGAGCCCAAAGCATCGCCCCATGCCGCAGCTCAATCCCCTCGTAGAAAACCTCCACTTTGCAGCGGAGAACCTGCTCACGGGACGAAAAGGCGAGTCTCCAGGGCAGCTGGGTTTTGGACGCGGTTTCTCTTATACCATGTCCGTTGAGGACTGTGTGAGACCGTTTGCGA
>CAZEOY010000771.1:0-1890 GCA_964513835.1 uncultured Syntrophobacteraceae bacterium | reverse complement strand
CTTCGCCCCCATGACCGCCCCGCATCCCAGCCTCCCGAAGTGACGGTAGGTATCCACATTGATGCAGGCCATGGCCGAAAGATTCTCACCAGCGGGTCCGATCCGCCAGATACTTCGATGACCCGCCCCCTTGTACATGCGGCGAAGCATCTTGCCCGTCTTCAACAGGTCCATCCCCCAAAGGAAGTGGACGTCTTTGAGAGCCAGGTGCCTGGACCCGATGGAGAGGCACGATGGCCTCGGCGCCTTGCCCTGAATCACCAGGGCATCATAGTCCGCAAAACACAGGGAAAAGGCTGAGCGTCCTCCGGCATGACTCTCGGCATATTGGTCGTGGTAGGGGGACTTGAACGCGCACACGGTCTTGCTCATGAGCGGGAAATAACCGGTGAGGGGACCGATGGCAAAAATGAGCGGCTGATCCGGGTCGTTCCACGGTCTGTCGGGAAGACCGTACTTCTCGAAGAGCATGGCTGCAAGCCCGCTTCCCCCCGCCACCGTATCCCTGCCATCGAGACTCTCGATGCGGCCCCGTCCCGTACCCAGATCGACCCTGAGCACCCTGAAATGATCCCGCATCATAAGGCACCCTCCTCAGAGACGGTTTCCTCCCCTTTTCCACCTCCCAGATCCACGAACTCGAGGCAGTCGTGGGGACAGAATGAAACACAGCGACCACAGTGAATGCAAACGAAGGGCTCATTCGCATGATCGAGGAAAACGGCATCCACCGGACAGGCCCGGGCACATTCTCCGCACCGGATACACAGGTTCTTCTTGACCACAACCCCGCCGCCCTTGCGCTGGGAGTACGCGCCCGTGGGGCATGCTGCCGCACAGGGGGCCGGCAGGCAGGCCAGACAGGTCCTGGCCTCAAATCCAGTGGAAAGGCCTCCTGACGAGGATATGCGGATTCCGGCCGTATCCCAGGAAAGGTTCTTGTGCACGAGCCGTGCACACGCCAGGGAGCATGAGTGACAACCGATGCACCGGTCCATCCGCGGTGCCGTGAGGATCTTCATTCATCCCTCCGCAAGAGTTTCAGTCCTTCAATTCCAGGGCAGCATGACGCGCAGCTCCCAGGAGAGCAGTCTTCGGATTCATGATGACCTTGACGGGCATATCCTGGAGCAGCGGCCTCATCCGGCCCTTTGCGGTGAAAGCGTTCATGAAGACCGGCTCTTTCAGCTTCGAGATGATCTTCGGGGCGATGCCTCCTCCCAGGTAAACCCCGCCCGTGGCCATGACCTTCAGGGCCAGATTTCCCGCTTCGGCTCCGTAGAGGGACACAAAGAGCTCAAGCGCCTGCTGACATAGGGAGCTCTTGCCGCTGAGAGCGAGCCGGGAAATCGTGGGAGCGGGGTCACCCTGGCGGATCTCCTCCGCCAGCCAGCCAGGCTCTTCCCCTTTCCCCGTATCTCGAAGAAAGCAGTATACCTGATAAAGCCCCGGTCCCGAGACCAATCGCTCGTAGCTGACCCGCCGAAAATTCTTGAGGGCGTAAGAGAGGAGCTCCATCTCGAGGTGATTCCGGGGTGCGAAATCCCCATGGCCACCCTCGGAGGCGAATGGTAGGTGGTCTTCTCCGTCCCAATACATCCCCGCCTCGCCGAGACCCGTGCCTGCAGAGATGATCGCCCTGTTCCCTTTGGAGCCCTTGGCGCCCCGATTCAGAACCACGAAATCTTCGCTCTTCAGGACCGCAATCCCATGAGCGTTTGCCACGAGATCATTCATGAGCCCCACCCGCTTCAGACGCAGCAGCTTGGCCACGGCCCTGGAGTCGACCATCCACGGGAGGTTGGTGGCCTCGCAGCGACCATTGCGCACGGGACCGGCGATCCCGAAAGAAGCCCTGGTGAGATCGCAGGGGTGGAGCGACAGGAACTC
>CAZEOY010000770.1:0-1890 GCA_964513835.1 uncultured Syntrophobacteraceae bacterium | reverse complement strand
GACGTCGACCCCCCACGCCTCGGTGTAGAGCCACTCGTTGCGCGGGTCCTTGACACGGGCGATGGTGCGGGGGACACCGAACTCGAACCGCGCGAGGCTTGTGGCAACCAGGTTCGTCTCATCCATTCCCGTGACGGCCGCCAGGACGTCTGCATCCCGGATCCCCGCCGATTCCAGGGCGGCTGGATCCGTTCCGCTCCCGGAGACCACCGTTCCGGCGGGAAGGTCGTCATGGAGATGCCTCACCTCCTCCTCCCTCACCTCCACCACTCTCACGCTGTGCCTCTCGGCCAGGAGCAGCGACGCCAGGTGCGTTCCCACCTTTCCTCCGCCCACGACAATCACGTTCATCCCCGTTCTCCTTCAGATCGGCGTCAGAACGGCCCGAAGCCGCTCGATGGAAGTCGTCAGGACCGCGATATGCACCGAATCGTCCTTCTCGAAGACGGTCTCCGACGACGGGAGGAAAGCCTTCCCCCGGCGGCTGACGGCAACGACCCGGATTTCGCCGGGAATGGTGATGGCGCCGACCTTGTGTCCCACAAGCATCGAAGGCACCCCCACTTCCACGATCTCCACTTCGCCGTCGCCTATGCTCATCACCGCATCCAGCTCGGAGTAGGCGAGCAGGTCCGCGAAGCGGCGGATCGCCCAGGAGATGGGAGCCACAATCTGCACTCCCAGCCGATGATAGATTTCGGCCTTGCGGGGATCCACCAGCCGGGCCACAACCCTCGGGACCCTGAAGAAGTGCCGCGCAAGTCGCGCCATGACGAGATTCACCTCGTCGCTGTCCGTCACGGCTGCGAGACCGTCCGCCTGCCGAATCCCGGCGCGGAGAAGGGCGTTCCGATCGAAGCCCGACCCGACGACGGCCTGTCCGGGAAACGACTTCTCCAGCCCGGCCAGAACATCCCGGTCCCTGTCCATCACGGTGACCGCATGGCCGCGCAGGCTGAGCGTGCATCCCAGTCCCGCTCCCATGCGTCCACAGCCGACGATGATGAATCTCATGGCTCACCTCCAGGACGTTTCCTGCGCTCCCGGGCGCGCAGCAGCAGCTTGCGGCACTCGTCGGCGACGAGGAGCAGCGGCGCCCAGGCAAACAGAAACAGCCAGTTTTCCGGGTCGAACGCCTCCGTGCCCACAATGGACTGCAGGGGAGGCGCATAGACGATGAGAAGTATGATCGCGAGCTCGGTCGCAATGCCGACCCAAAGCAGCCGGTTGCTGAAAAGGCCGACCTGAAGCGCCGACAGCCGTTCGGTGCGCTGGGCGAACAGGTTGCCGATCTGGGTCGTCACGACACAGGCGAGGGCCATGGCCGTGGCCGATGCGTACAAAGGGCCCTCCGACGGCAATCCCAGCCACTGGCCCCAGTACCCGTTTGTCCAGTATTGGAAGTAGAAGGCGGCCATGACCGCGAAGCTCTGGAGCGGCCCGAGAAAAAGGTAGGCGCGGGCCAGGAGAGCCGCAGTGATGACGTGCTCCGTAAGGCTTCGCGGAGGCCTGTCCATGATCCCGGGCTCGACCCGCTCGGCCCCCAGCCCAAGGGCGGGCACGAGGTCCGTTCCGAGGTCGACGGCCAGGATGTGCATCACGTTGAGGGCGAGGGGAATCTGCGCGCGGCTCAGGGCGAAGAGGATGAAGGGGACGGCCTCGGGTGTGTTGCTGGTGAAGATGTAGCCGGTGAACTTCTTAATATTGGCGTAGACCGCCCGCCCCTCCTCGATGGCATTGACGATGGTGGCGAAGTTGTCATCGGTCAGGATCATGTCGGCGGCCTCCTTGGCCACGTCGGTCCCGGTGAGGCCCATGGCGACGCCGATGTGCGCCTTCTTGAGGGCGGGGGCGTCGTTCACCCCGTCTCCGGTCACGGCCACGACATGC
>CAZEOY010000769.1:0-1891 GCA_964513835.1 uncultured Syntrophobacteraceae bacterium | reverse complement strand
TGTCAAACTCTGGGAGTCCCCCGGCAAAGCCGGGGGTTTACCCAGGAGAAATTATGTATCCCCCTCATGTGAGCGCATTACGGGATACAGTCCCCGGGAGTTCATCGAAAATCCCTCTCTGCGCCACGAGATCATCATTCCCGAGGATCGCCGGATCTGGGATCGGCACAAAGCCGAGGATCGCCTCGAATTGGAGCTGCAGGAAATTCAGTTCCGCATCCTCACCCGGGATGGCAAGATCCGCTGGATTGATCACACCTGCCGACCGGTCATCGACCAGGAGGGTCGGTTCCAGGGTACCCGGGCGAGCAACCGGGATGTCACGGAGAAGAAGGCGGCCGAATCCAGGGCTCAGCAACACCGGGACGAGCTTTCCCATGTGACCCGGGTCGCCGCTCTCGGGGGGCTCACCAGTTCCCTTGCCCATGAGCTCAATCAGCCGCTGTCGGCGATCCTCAATTACGCCGCCGCCGCACAGCGATTTCTTGCCGGGGACCGGCCCCATCTGACCAAAGTGGATGAAGCCCTCCAGGGCATCATCCGGGACGACATCCGGGCCGCGGACGTGATCCGAAGAATCCGGTCCCTGCTGAAAAAGGAAAAGATTCGGTACGAATCGCTGCCGCTCAACGAGGTCATCGAGGAAATCCTGGGTCTCATAAGCCACGACACGGCCCTGGCGCATGTGTCGATCACCAGAGAGCTGGACCCCGCACTGCCACCCATATGGGGCGACAGGGTTCAACTGCAGCAGGTCATCCACAATCTCGTTCTGAATGCCGCCGCCGCGATGAGCCGTGATATGCCGGATGCTCCCCGGGTGGTTTTGATGACCGAGCTTTGGGAAGACCAGAGCGCGAAGGTTTCCGTCAGGGACTTTGGTGCAGGCATTGACGTGGCCCATCAGGGTCGGCTTTTTGAGCCCTTTTACACGACCAGGCCCGAAGGGCTGGGGATGGGGCTCGCGATCTGCCACAACATCATCCATGCGCATGGGGGCACGATTTGGGCCGAGAAAAACCCCGACGCCGGGGCCACATTCCATTTCACCCTGCCTTTGGCCGCAGCCAGGGGCAACGGAGACGAATGATCAGGATCTAATGAGCCAGATTACCGTTTTTGTCGTTGATGATGACGACTCTCACCGCGATTCCCTGATGCTCCTGTTGGAATCAGCGGGGTTTGCGGTGAGAAGCTTCTCCTCGGCCCGCGGTTTTTTGGACGAGGCCGACCCCGACACGCCCGGGTGTCTCCTGCTCGACGTGCGCATGCCTGCAATGAGCGGCCTCGATCTTCAGAACGAATTGGCCGGGGCCAAGATTTTCCTTCCGATCATTTTCATCACCGGGCATGGCACGATCCCCATGAGTGTGCGCGCCATCAAAGCCGGTGCCGTGGACTTCCTCGAGAAACCGTACATTGAGCAGGATCTCTTCAACGCGATCCATCGGGCGATCGAGCTGGACCGGCGGACGAGACGGGAAAGAGAGAGACTGCGGGATACCAGGCAGCTGTATGATTCCTTGTCACCCCGTAAGCGGGAGGTGTTCACCCTCGTCGTTTCCGGCATGTTGAACAAGCAGATCGCCTATAAGCTTGCCATCAGCGAAGGGACCGTGAAGGTCCACCGCGGGCGAATCATGGAAAAAATGAAAGCGGCTTCCCTGGCTGACCTGGTCCGCCATGCCGAGAAGCTGGGCGTTGAAATCCCGTTGGACTAGCCATCCTCAGCCCTGATTGACGACCTCTATTTCACCAAGGTGCAATTGCCTGATTCCCGCCTTTCTGAAACGATACGGGTGAGAGAATCTCCACGAGGGTATGCATAGGTCTCTCAATGTCGTGCCGATTCTCTCCGGTCTCTTCGGGGCATGCGCCCATCGAGATACGC
>CAZEOY010000768.1:0-1893 GCA_964513835.1 uncultured Syntrophobacteraceae bacterium | reverse complement strand
CCTCGACACTAATTTAACACAGGGGAAGTGTCTCAGTCATATTGGCACAGAGGGCTCATCGAGCGGAATGATTCGGCATCGCTCGATGATTTGAAGTCCGCCTCTATGGCAGCCGGGATGCCAGGCAGAGTACCTTGAACGGATGGATACCGCTGAGGGCTTGTGTGAAGAAGCTCAATCCGCATGCCATCTTGAGGGTCAAGGAAATCGAATGATACGGTGGCGACATGCGGCGTGGGGTCACTAACGACCACCGCACATTTGTTGACCGCTCTTGTGACCGATGCAACATGTGCTTTTAGAATGCGGTCGCCAGACGGGAATTCAAGCCTGATGGGGTCGTCCTGAACAATCTGATCCGCTGTGATCGTCTCTTGCCCATTCCACAAGATGATGTTGGTCAAGGTTAGCCGGGGCACGCTCTCTTCTCCAAATCGAATGTCAACTTCATCAGGAAGCTCTTGCTCTTCCTTCCCGATGAGCCGGAAGGATCGCATTTGACACATGGGCTTTCCCTTGATCCGAGATGCTCGATAGAGCAGAAGACCGACAATGCCGATAACGACGCCAGCAAACCCAATCAGAGAGCCGCACCAGCCCTGGTTCAGGATCTCAAGCATTCGTTTCCCTTTCTCCTACACCAGTAATGGAACAGTCTCTCTTGTGCTCCGGGACGTGGGGTGGGTATATAGGGCTCGGGGCAGGGAGTTAGAGTTGGTCGGAGGGGGCACACGCGCGATGACCTTTCCCATCGTCCTGATTATTCAATATATTTTATCATGCGAGTCCTCGCAAGCTGAATGCGCGTGGGGTGGCCTTCTTTCTGTCTATCACGCGACATGTCAGGATATCCGGAAACTCCGGTTCTCTGCGTGTGCTACGCCATAGGTCTCCCTCGCCCATGGCGTTCGTTGTCCGTTGCCAGTTTGAATGAAAAAAGGGGCACCTGAACATCAGGGGGCATCTCTATGAGGTCTTGGCGACAGCTGCCTGATGAATGCGGCCTCCTTCGAGGGTCATTGATGAGGTGACGCAGAACAGAAATTCGTTTGGTCCAAATGGCGGTTAACCTCTGGGGGGAAGATCGGGTTAATGGATCACGAATCTGCCGACCACTCTGCAACTGAGAGCAGCGAACGTCACCAGGGCCCGGGCCTTCGCCTTCGGAGAACGTTCACCGACTGGGTAGCGCATCACGTTTCGGAGGAAGCGGAAGCAGGTTCAGCCGCAGCCGAGCCGCCGGTGGAGCCTCGATTTCATGGCCCGCGCGGATGGCTGCCTCTTCGGTCTTCGCCTCCTCGTTTCCGCGGATTGCTGCATCCGTCAGCATGCATCGGGAGAGTATCTCAGAACCGCCGTTGTTGCCGGGGATCTTCGTTGCCTGGGATCGCGCTGAAGGGTGAGCTTCCGAGCCAGCGGCCGAGGGTTTCTCGAAGGGCGGGGAGATCGGAGCCGAAGTCCAGAGTGAGACCTGCGGCGAGGGTGACGGATTGGAGCCATGAGGGCAGCCTCACGTAGTCTTTCTCGGTGGTGATGAGCCACTGGAGATGGTCGCTGCGGACAGCTTCGAGGATTTCGCGAAAATCGTGCGGGTTGTAGACATGGTGGTCCGGGAAGGCCCATTGGCGGGAGAGTTCGATTCCTTCTCGCTGCAGCGCATGGAAGAAAGCCCGGGGTTGCGCGATGCCGGCGAAGGCTCCTGCCGGCACCCCGGTCAGTCGGTCGAAGGGGATATGGATGCGTCCCAGGTCAAGGGCCGGCTCCCCCAGGCAGTGCCTGCAGGCAAAGGCCGGCTTTCCCGGGAACTTCTCCTGGAGCAGGCGGCGTGTGGCCGCCGTGCGGTCCGGATCGTCGGCCCGGGTCAGCACGTACGCGGACGCACGCCGCAGGTGG
>CAZEOY010000767.1:0-1900 GCA_964513835.1 uncultured Syntrophobacteraceae bacterium | reverse complement strand
GGCGCAGTCCTTTTCCTTGTCCACTTCGCATTTGCCGTGATCAGTCCCACCGCATGGTCCATTCAAGATCCCCTTGGCGCACACGGTGATGGGACAGATACCTCCGGTCTCGCCCAGGACGCAGTCGCCACAGGCTCGGCAGCGTTCTTCCCACGTGCCGTCCCGGGGGGTCATGCCGATGAAGCGTGTGTTCACCCCCGGGAGGATCTGGAGTGGCTCCGAAAGATCGGCCAGGAGCTGGATGCCTGCACCGCAGGCCATGGAAAGGACCACCTCATAATCCTGCAGCCTTTCCAGCACCAGCTCCATGTATTCACGGTTGCACTGGCGCTCGGTCGTGTCTTCATCGATCTGGACAGTCCTGCCATCCTTCTTGAAGCTCATGCGCAGCTGGGACGCCAAAATCCCCACTTCCTTTCTCCCGCCGGCCATGCAAACGCTCACGCAGGTGTCACACCCCAGGATGAAGATTTTCTGGTAGTCGGCGAGCATTGCCTTGATTTCATCGAATGGTTTTCGTTCTGCTACGATCATTTCCATACCTCGTGTGATGAGTGCCTGAAGTGAGCTCGATTCCGGAGCAATTAGTGATCTACCGCCATTTTCAGGGCGGGGTCGGATTTCTTCTGAACTCCAGTCAGGACTGCCAGTGCCACGGCGTGGACCTTGCGGTAGACTTCGGACGGCGCGCGCTTCCGGCCATTGACCATGAGCAGGTCCTGGTCGATGGAAATGCCAAAGAGACGCTCGTTTTCCTCCAGGTACGGCAGGATCAGCTGCCAGTCCTTGTCCGTGAATTCCGCAAATCTGCCACCGTTCAACTGGTCCTCGGTGAGGCGCCGGTGTGGATCACGGGCAAAGATGGCGCCTCCGGAGGCCAGCGAGAAAAGGTTGGAGCCGGGGTAGGGGGTCGGGAGCCCCTCCACCTTCCCCTGGTCGTTGAAGGCCATGCCGTTCAACACCACGAAACCGCCGCCGGCATGCGGATCGCCCGCCATGAAGGATTCCGCGAGATAATCCAAAGCCGTTCCGTTGATGACGACGCGCGGGCGGCCCACGGCATTGATCAGGGGACGCCCGGCAGCGTTGCCCATGACGTAGACGTCTCCTCCCTTGGCACCGTACATGAAAGTCTGTCCCACATCACCGAAAACGACCAGTTTGCCCTCCTTCATAATCTGTCCCAACTGGTCCTGGGCATTGCCGTGCACGTAGATCTCCATGCCGTCGATGCCCGAGGCCAGGTAATCGCCCGAGCTCCCGTAAACGTCGATGCGCACATCGCCGGTGTCGGGCCCGAAGCCGTTCCCCGTGAAACGCTGGCCGCGGTACCCATAGACGATGAAGCGCTTCCAACCTCTGAAGAAAGCTTCACAGAGCAGGCGGGCGTCGCAGTTGTCGCCTTCGGGCTCGAATCCTCGGGCATACACCACCAGGGTCTCTTCACCCTTCTCTGGGCTGCGCAGGAGGCTCCGGGTGTTGAAGTCGATGCGGCGGTAGCGCCCTCCGGCGGCCTGAGTGAAATCCGGAGATCCATTGAAAACCTCGCGCAGGGCGCTGCGAACGATCCAGAGCAGCCATGCGCGTTTCTTGTTTCCGATGGGATAGCGACGGTCATTGAGCAGGGTCAGCGCCTCGATGACCGTTGACTTGGCATCATCGTCCGAAGCTGCCGCCTTTGCCAGTTCGCCGCAAGCCCAGCGGAATGCGTTGTAGTCCCACCCCGGGATGGATGTTGCCAGTGTCTTGAAGAGTTCCAGGGCTCGCCCGGCCTGCAGATACCCTGTCAGGGTGCGGGTGATGTCGGCCGCCTGCGGCGGGGCCGTCGCGACGGAGGTCGGATCATAGGTGATCCGGTCCCTGGCAGAGGACTGAACGCGACCAAACTTGTCGGTACAAG
>CAZEOY010000766.1:0-1907 GCA_964513835.1 uncultured Syntrophobacteraceae bacterium | reverse complement strand
GTGGACGCCGATCTGCCCGAAAATTCCGACTGGGACCGCGGACTGACCCAGTCTCCTGCTGTATATTGAAAGCCTGACAAATTTTCGCAAGTTCATGAGCGCGGCGCGGTCCGTGTCCCGGGTCAAGCCTATCATTGTCCTCAAGGCGGGCCGAAGCCCATCGGGAGCCAGGGCCGCTGCATCGCATACGGGAGCCATGGCGGGCGAAGACGCTGTTTACGACGCCGCCTTCAAACGCGCCGGCATCGTGCGGGTGGACACCATCCAGGATCTTTTCGACTGCGCCGAGCTCATGGCCAAGCAACCCCGCCCGCGAGGGTCCCGGCTGGCCATTGTCACCAATGGCGGCGGACCCGGCGTGATGGCGGCGGATACACTGGCCCGGTTTGGCCTTGAGCCCGCGTCCCTTTCTCCCGAGACCATCCGTGGCCACTTGATGCAGGAAACCAGGGCCTGGAATCTGCTTCTGGGGTACCGGAATCGCCCGCCGGCAGATGTGGAACTCCTCGAGGAGATGATCATAAGGCTCTCTCAGCTCTTGATCGATCTGCCGCACATTGCCGAACTGGACATGAATCCTGTTCTGATCAAAGACGGCCTGCCCCTCGCGGTGGACGCACGCATCCTCGTCTCGGCTCCGTTGAAACCGTCACCCATGCACCTGGCAACCAGCCCCTATCCGGTGGAAGACGAGATTCACCTGACCACCGAGGAAGGCGCCAGACTGTTCGTCCGGCCCGTCAGGCCCGAGGACGCCCCGCTTTTCCGGGACCTGTTTGAGGTGCTGTCGCCCACGACGATCTACCAACGCTTCTTCAGGTATGTTAAGGAGTTGAACCCGGAAATGCTGGCCCGTTTCTGCAAGGTCGATTACGACCGGGAGATCGCCCTGATCGCCCTCGATGACAACCCCGACGCGGATCGGGTGCTCGGGGTTTCCAGGATCATGGGTGATCCCGACGGGAGGGAGGGCGAGTTTGCCGTCCTGGTTGGCGATCCCTGGCACGGCAAGGGAATCGGCTCGACCCTGCTGGAGCGGTGCCTGTCGATCGCTGAAAGGCGGGGATTCCAGACGGTGAGGGGCATTGTGCTGACCGAAAACCAGAGCATGCTCGCCCTCGGGAAAAAACTCGGATTTGAGGTTCACAAGCACCCCGAGACGGGAGGATATGAGCTGGTCATCCATTTCGGGCCTTCTGGAGACCTCCCGCCGCGATGAGTGCTTCATCGGTGTGATGATCTGGACGTCGCTCCGAAAATGGAGCTGTCGGTGTCCCCCTGCGCGAGACCGTCCTACAAGGCGCGCCAGAAGTCGATGTTGCGGTGGCGGACATGCCGGGACATGCAATGAAAGGCAAAGCCCTCTTCACCACAACGCCAATCTCGCTCAGATGGTCGATGTGCAAACGCCTTTGGCAGCGCAACTCCAGAATCTTCTCCGTGCTCCGGAGGCCGATTCCAGGGATGCGCAGAAGGATCTCGCGCTCGGCCCGATTGATATCCACTGGAAATATCTCGGGATGCCCCAGAGCGTAGGCCAGCTTGGGATCTGTACCCAGAGAAAGTTGCGGCTGCGACGGACTGAGAAGATCCTCCACCTGAAAGCCGTAGAGTCGGAGCAGCCAGTCCGCCTGCTACAGCCGGTTTTCGCGGCACAGCGGAGGTTCATGGCAGGCCCGCAACCGCGTATCCGTGGGGTTCTCGGAAACGTAGGCGGAATCATAGACACGCCGAAGCCCCTCAAGACGGTACAGTCGATTCGCCAGGCGAAGGATTTCGAAGTCTGACTCAGGCGTCACTCCGATTACCAGTTGAGTGCTCTGTCCGGTCGGCGGTGCATAGGGTGTAAAGTATGAAAAGGCCCAGGGCGCGGGCTGCTTTTCGACTTGAGACCTGAAACCTGAAAC
>CAZEOY010000765.1:0-1908 GCA_964513835.1 uncultured Syntrophobacteraceae bacterium | reverse complement strand
TTCGGCCGCGGCGGGCTCGGCGCCGTGCTGGGTGCGAAGAACCTGAAGGGGATCGTGGTCCTGGGCGACGGCTCTTTTCCGCTCCCCGAGGGGAAGGAGTACCCCAAGCTTTACAGGGAGGTGTACCGAAAGATGACGGACACCGACATGATGGAGAAGTACCACAACTACGGCACGCCCATTAACATGGCGGTCCTGAACGGGATCCACGCCCTTCCCATCCGCAATCTTCAGAAGACGAGCGATCCTGCAATCGAAGGGATTACCGGGGAGACCTTCGCCCGGGATACCTTGTTGCGCAACGCTGCGTGCGCCGGCTGCCCCGTGGGCTGCATTCATATCGGTTTCGTGAGGGAGCGTTTCATGGGGGAAAACCGGTACCTGTACCGGCAGGTGTCCTACGACCACGAACCGATTTTTGCCGCAGGGTCGATGCTCCATGTGACCAATGCCTCCGCTGTGCTGGCACTTATGGATACGGTAGAGCGGGAAGGGCTGGACATCATGTCTGCAGGCGTCGCCCTGGCCTGGGCCACCGAGGCCCTCGAAAAAGGGATCATCTCCACTCATGAGACGATCGTTCCTCTCAAGTTCGGGGACGACGCCTCATACCGGGAGGCCGTCCACCACCTGGGTGCGGCTTCCAACGAGTTCTACCGGCTGCTCGGACAGGGAACGATGCGGGCGGCCGGGCGTTTCGGCGGGACGGATTTCGCCTGTGTGCTCGGCCAGGAAATGGGGGGCTATGCCACGGGTGAGGTCTTCTTCGTCTCCCAGGCCCTGGGCCTTCGCCACTCCCACCTGGATACCGGCGGATATTCCTACGACCAAAAAGACAAAGAGCCGGATGTGAACGGGGCCGTCCATTTCCTGATGCAGGACGAGCGCGCCAGGGTGCTGCTCACCTCCATGGTGAGCTGCCTCTTTGCCCGAGGGGTCTATGGAGAGGAAGTTTTGGCCGATTGCCTGCGCTCCGTCGGCTATGCCACTCTTGCCGAAAGCACCGCTGCTGTTGCGAGTCAGGTCCAGAAGCTGCGATGGCTGGCGCGCATCCGAACGGGCTTCGACCCGCGCAGCGTTTCTGTCCCTAAACGTTTTCTTGAAGTCGAGACGTGGAGGGGGCGAATCGATGGAGTCTACCTGGATGCGCTCAAAGATGCCTATGCTTCAGCGATTCTGGCCCTCGCGCGCGAAGGTGCTGAGACGAGCTGAAACTCTAGCCAGCAGAAAGGATGTGCGGCCCCATGGGGACTTTTGCAGAATACGCCTTCCAGGCACTCGGAGTGAGGCTTCCTGAGGATTATGCGGGCTTCATGGAGAGTTTCGGGAAAAAGCTTTCCGAAGATCCCGTCCACCGGGAGAGCTGGCTCAGACGACTGGGATCTCCTGATTTTGTGATCGGGACCACCCTGGCCTTTCGATCGACGATCCCGAGGTTCAGATCTGAAAACGTCGTCATCGGCTATGTGGGTATCAAGACCATCATCATCAACAAGGCCTACGAGGAAATTGACGAGTATCTCATGCTGGACACCCGGGACGGAAGCATCCTCGGCGTGGATTCCCTGGGCACCACAAACAGGCTTGCAGCCAGCTTCAAGGAGTGGATCGGACCCGATCTGCTGAGAGCCACACTCAAGGAGAAATACGCGAGCAACCTCACGGTCATCGTCTTCGATGATGAACTGAAGGCCGAAGAGGCGCGTCTCAAGCTCCTGAGGCTTCAGAAAGAGGGGTTCATCGATCTGGAGGATGCCGTAGTGGTGGTCAAGGAGGTTGACGGCCGGGTCAGGTACCACCAGATGCACCGGATGGCCAGGAAGGGAGGCATCGCCGGGAGCATCACGGGCCTCATTGTGGGAAGCATTCTCCTGAGTCCTCTGGCCGGGGCCTTGTTTGGGGCGGTTA
>CAZEOY010000764.1:0-1909 GCA_964513835.1 uncultured Syntrophobacteraceae bacterium | reverse complement strand
CAAAACTGATGCACTCGACGTTTCTTTCCGCTGCAGCCGTCACAGTGGTCCTGGTCAGTTTCATCCTCTGGGTCTATTCTCGTTCGCTCAGGTACGTTCTTCTGACTCTTCTCCCTCTCGGGATCGGAATGCTCTGGCTTCTGCAGTTGATGGGGTGGCTCGGATTGAAATTCAACCTGGCCAATTTCTTTTCTCTTCCCATTTTGATCGCCATTGGTGTGGACGGCGGCGTCCATCTCCTGGATCGATGGCAGGAGATGAAGGGAGAAGGGTCGCTGTTTTCTACCAGCACCCCGACGGCAGTGGCTTCGAGCTTCATCACAACGATCACCGGTTTCGGCGGATTGATGTTTGCCAGCCACCGCGGACTGGCCAGCCTGGGGTCCGTCATGGTGCTCGGATCCATCACCGGACTGCTGGCATGTCTGCTGGTCCTCCCCTGTGCTCTCCAGTTGTTTGGACATTTCAAGCCTGAAAACGGAGCCGAGGAGCTATGAGTTTCCGTCGATTCATCGTCCCGCTGGTTTTGATGTGTCTTCCCGTGGTATGCGAAGCCCGAGACCTGAGCTTTGCTGTGATCCAACCCGGTCAGCCTGGCTCCCCGCAGGAGGCTCAACCCATCATGGATGCCGTAGCGGAGTACCTTCAGAAGAGGGTCAAAACGGGAAGCATCAAAGGACAGTATGAAAACCGACTCCCTGAGGCATTGGACCTCATGCGGGCTTCAAGGCCGAGGTGGGGCATCGTGAGTCTTCCGTTTTTCGCCCGTTATGGCGAGACGATGCAGATGTGCCCTGTGGCCTCCACTCGCCCCGGCGGCAGAAACAGCGATGTGTGGAGATTGATGGCCCCAACAGACGCTCCCCATGACTGGAGATCCCTCAGGGGGACGATTCTGGGGACGATGCTTTTCGAACCGAATTCTGCCGCATGCCTCCTTTTCAAGGTTGCGCCAGGCCAACTTCCGATGCATCTTGAGGGTACAAGCCAACCTCTTATGGCCATCAGGAAGATGACAAAGGGAAATTCCGGCGAGACGGCGATTTCAGGCATTGTGTTGGACCGTTCACAGTTCGAAGCACTCGCTGCACTCCCCATGGCCCGGCAGCTCCACGTGATCCACGAATCCCCGGAACTGCCGACGAGCCCGGTTGTGTCGTTCGGTCCTGGGGACGAGGCGGTCGAGGAACTGGTGCATGTCCTCATGGATATGAAAAATGATGAGGAAGGACGGCAAGTATTGCAGGTTCTTCAGACGGATGGCTTCGGTCCGGTCGACGAAGGTTTGGGAAGGTTCAGGCTTAAGGTGGAGGGCCAGAATGTCAGGTGTTCGCCATAACCAGATTTCCCCCCTCATGCTTGCCGGTTGCGTCCTCGTACTTCTCACGGGGTGCGGTGGACGCCTGGCCAGGGAGGGCTCCATCCAGGAACCGGCGCTTGGTGAACGGCGCGCCTCACAGGATGTTGACGGTCAACAGCGACGGAGTGGCGAACCGGTCTATCCGGACGACGAAGTGGCTTTGTGGGCTCCCTGCTCTCAGGCGGACATCGAGGAGCTCACCTCCATGGCAGAGCAGGATGGACTCAAGGCCATCAAGGCCGCAAGCTGCTATGCGGTCATGATCGTTCGGAATCCCAAGTCGAGCAAGTCCGAAAGCCTGTCCAATGTGGAGGCCGGCCGCAGGTACGCCGAGCTTGCGTCGCGGGCGTTCCCTGAAAGCGGCCTTGCCCATTATCTGCTGGCCCACCTGACCGCTTACGAGGCAGAACGCAATCCGACCAGGGGACTGCAGCTTGTCCCCATCATCGAGCGAGAAGCGATGCTGGCAGCCGGACTGAATCCCGCCATCGACCACGGTGGGCCGGACCGATTGCTTGGCGAGCTGTACCTTCGCGCACCGGGTTTTCC
>CAZEOY010000763.1:0-1933 GCA_964513835.1 uncultured Syntrophobacteraceae bacterium | reverse complement strand
CCGCCCTGCGTTCCCCATCAAAGAAAGACAAGGATGGGCTCGTTTTGACTTCGATCCTTGGAAGCTCCCGCCTGTCGCCGGGATACCACCAGTGCCACAGCAGCGCCATGGCTGTCTGCAATCCCTCCTGGAGCTGAGGACAGACCATGGCGTCCATGTAAACCCTTCTTTCTCCATGAACCAGGGCGGGCATGATGCAGGCCACGAGGAACCCATGGGGATTGCAGCTCAAGTCTCCGGAGAATTCCTGGTCGATCTCGTAATAGAGTTCATGGACCGGCCGTTGGCAATCCTCCCAGATCACCGTTGCTGCGACCCGGGTCTTTTCCCCGATGGTCTCCGTCCGCAGATTTTCAATTCTCATCGTTTTTCCCCGCTCCTCGGAACGAACCTGGTGTTCCCCGCCTCATTACCCCAAGATCGGTCGAACCCTTCATTCCCTGAAACCCTTGGCGCAAAAGCCATGCAGAATTCCGGCGCCCGCCACCACGGTGCTGAAACCATTCTCCGGGTGTATCCATCGTATGAGGATTTCGAGGGAATCGAGACACGCACGGAACGATCAGGCCTTGAAGTGCGCGTTCTGCTCGGACCTGAGCCTGTCGCACAGGCGCCCCTCAGGGAGGGTCACATCATCATACGTGATGACCTGATCCTTGGGGACATTCTGCTTCAGCCGGCACCCTTCAGCCAGCCCGATGGGCAAAAGCCTCTCCTTGCTCACGGTATCGGAGTTCTCCGCCAGTCCGTAGGTCAGGTATTCTCCCAGACCATCCAGGACTTGACCGGCTTTGAGGTCCACTTTCGCCGTGGCGACCACATCCACCAGGGCTCCCCCCAGCGGCTGGATGGCGGCGTCGCCGAAGAGGACGGCACGAGCCACCGTGTTGGGGACTTCGAAATGGCACAGGTGATAGGGTGTATAGAAGCAATAGAGGGGCCCGGCGCCCAGCTTGTAGAGGTTGAGGTAATGCTGCTGCCGGGGATGATCGTGGGTGCCCAGCACGAAAACGCCAGGAGCTGGTTCGGCACCCACAACGTAATCGACGATACCGGGTCCTTCCATCAACGCCTCAAGGGGATAAAGGGCCGCCACCTGCTGGATGGGAGTCCCGCCCGCCACCGTGGGTCCGAACATGCCCCGCCTGCCGACTCTCATTCCCGTTGCATTGGCCACGATGCATTGTTCAAAAGAGATCTTCGTGCCGTCGGCGAAGGACGTGACCATGGAGGGATTCTGTCCCCACTTGCGTGCAAACCCCTCCTGCGTGGTCGGATTGCGGTAGGGATCATGGAGGCCCTTGATGTTGCCGCACAGGACGGGCCTGACGCCGATACCCTTGACAAACCGGTAAAGATTCATGATCACTCCCGGCTGATCCCCGTCGGCGCCGGTGAACACAACTCCGGCCCGGTCGGCGTACACCTTGAGAATCGGGCCAACCGTTCCGTCCAACTCAGCGTTCATAGTCACGACATGCTTGCCGTTCTGGATGGCTTCCAGCGACACCTGCGCTCCGAATTGCACAGCCCCGGTGACCTCGACGATTGCATCGATTCCCGCGGCCCGGCAGACCAGCAACGGGTCCTCGGTAACGGCCGGAAGTCCCCGGGCCATCGCATCCTCGAGCTCCCCGACGGTCTCGACAACCCGTACCTCCTCCACCCCGGCCTCGGCATAGGCCCGCCGCGCCCCTTCCAGGTGACGATTGGCAATGACGGCCAGGTTCATGCCGCGCACACTGTTCAGGATCTGCAGGGCGACGCCCCTCCCCATGAAACCCGCCCCGATCATCCCGACGCGAATGGGATTGTCTTGCTGATGCCGCTTTTCAAGCGCCTTATCCACGATGATCATGATTTCTGCCTCCGAATGTTAGAGGGTGTCTAAAAAGCGCATCCTTTTTTTGTCACCCCCGCGAAGGCGGGGGTC
>CAZEOY010000762.1:0-1949 GCA_964513835.1 uncultured Syntrophobacteraceae bacterium | reverse complement strand
ACGGAACCTTGGTACGTCCCTTGTGCCTGTTATCGCAGGACAGGGAAGGAACGTCGGGGAGATCGTCGATGCAGTGATGGGGCTGGCGGCGATGTTGGAAGAAAAGAAATGTGACATCCTTTCGGTTATCGTCAACAGGGTCGCATCGGATGATGTGATGGAGGCGGCTGCTCAATTTCAGAAAGCTGCGCCACATGGGATTCCCGTGTTCGTCATGCCGGATCACCCTCTCCTCGACAAACCTACAATTGCCGAAATAAGGAGATCTCTAGGGGCGGAGATGCTGCACGGAGATCCCCATTGCCTTGACCGGGAGGTGGATCATTACAAGGTGGCAGCGATGGAACTGCCCCACTTTCTCGACCATTTGGAAGAAGGTAGCCTGGTTATTACGCCTGGTGACCGCTCCGATATCTTGATCGGGACCCTTATTGCTGATGGAGCCACCTCCTATCCTGGGGTTGCCGGCATCATTCTCACAGGCGGCTTCAAGCCGGTGCCTCAGGTACAGCGTCTTTTGGAAGGCCTGAAACGTTCACCTGTGCCCATCCTCTGTGTGAGGACCGACACCTTTGCAACGGCCACAATGGTGAATTCCATCCGCGCCGAAATAACCTCGGATAACAAAAGGAAGATTGCCGGAGCCCTTGGGGTTTTCGAGTCAAATATCGACGTGGACCGGCTGGAGCGGCGTATGGCCATCATGCGTTCCTCCCGCGTGACACCGCTCATGTTCCAACACGATCTCCTGAGTAGAGCCCGGTCGAAACGTCGGCACATTGTTTTACCCGAAGGCACTGAAGAAAGGATCCTCAGGGCGGCAGAAATCATGCGCCTGCGGGGTGTAGTGGACGTCACGCTGCTCGGGAATCTCGGTGAAGTCAAGGAGAAGATCAATGCCCTGGGGTTGGCCCTTGATGACGTGAAAATAGTCGACCCTGCCGAATCAGAACTCCGGGAGGATTTCGGACAGACCTACTTCGAACTCCGCAAACACAAGGGGATCTCCTTAGAGATGGCCCTCGACGCCATGGCTGACGTGAGCTACTTCGGGACCATGATGGTCCAGCGCGGGATTGTCGATGGAATGGTTTCCGGGGCGGTCCACACGACGCAGCACACGATTCGACCTGCCCTGGAGTTCATTAGGACAAAGCCGGGTTGCCCGATTGTCTCCAGCGTGTTCTTCATGTGCCTTCCGGACCGCGTTCTGGTTTATGGGGACTGCGCCATCAACCCGGATCCGAATGCGGAGCAACTTGCACACATCGCCATAAGTTCCGCCGAGACGGCCCAAAGCTTCGGGATTGAGCCCCGGGTTGCAATGCTGTCGTATTCGACTGGAGAATCCGGCAAGGGAGCTGATGTTGATAAGGTGAAGGAAGCGACTCGGATAGCGACGCGACTCCGTCCGGATCTCAAGCTGGAAGGGCCCATCCAGTACGATGCCGCCGTTGATCCTGATGTTGCCAAAGTGAAACTGCCCGAGAGCGAAGTTGCAGGCCGTGCAACTGTCTTCATCTTCCCGGATCTCAACGCCGGCAACAATGCCTACAAAGCAGTGCAGCGGGCTGCCAATGTGGTTGCCATTGGACCAGTGCTCCAGGGGCTCAATAAGCCCGTTAACGATCTGAGTCGCGGGGCTCTGGTAACTGACATCGTCAACACCATAGCGATTACGGCTATTCAGGCTCAAATAGCAGAGGTCGCATCATGAAGGTGGCCGTCATTAACTGTGGGAGCTCGTCTATCAAATATGAAGTCTTCGCACTGCCTGACCTCGTCATGCTTGCAACAGGGCTCATCGAGAAGATCGGGGACAGTGAGAGTCGTCTGCGTCAGCGCATGCGCAAAGCGGACGGAACTTTCGACGAGCAGGTTTATCCGAGGCGGCTGGCCGATCACAGGGACGGGTTCGACTTCATGGCACACGTGAACCGTGAACACCG
>CAZEOY010000761.1:0-1952 GCA_964513835.1 uncultured Syntrophobacteraceae bacterium | reverse complement strand
GCTCCCGTCAGCTCCGCAACCAGCCCCTGATATTCGAGCTCGGCCACTGATTGGTTGACGACCTCAGCCTTGGGAGATGAGATGGTTACAAATTGATCGGGATGGAAGCTCAGACGAATGTCATGGATTGCTCGGTAATCTTCAACACGAGCAAGAAATCCCCGAATACCCGCGGCTTCGGGGAGGTCGTCAAGCTCGTAACCCACATCGGGGTGAGTGTAGCGGGGAAAGATGGGAGAGAAGATCCGAAACGCCCTGATGCCCATTCTGGAAACGGACTGGACAGCACTGAGCAGACTTTCTGCATTGGCGAGACAGATGTCGGAGAGCTTTTCAAGCTGCTGGGAACGGCTGAGAGTGGAGAGCGTCTTGGCCGTAGTGTGACGAAAGCGGATGGATTCCTCATTGAAAACACAGCACAGTCCAAAGCGTAACACGATTTTTCTCTCTCATTGGCCTTGAAGACGCAACAAGCCCTGAGCGAGCTCCGGTGATCCGACAGTCACCAAACCGAGGAAGCCATCCACTGTGACCATGTCGCCGGTCCCGATGAGTCCCGTACGGTCGACTACGCCCGTCACAGATGGCAGTCCATATTTCCGGGCTATGATCGCACCATGGATGAGCATGCCGCCCCTTCGTTCGACGACTGCGGATGCCAGGGGCACAACAAAGGTCATATTCGGGTCGACGGCATCGCAGACCAGCACTTCACCGTGCCTGAATGCCAGGAGATCGGCTGCATCCCGGATCACGCGGGCGGGTTCCCCTGGCCACTCCCGGACCTGCAGGTTGCCCCCTGAGCTGCCTTGGCCTTACCCTTTCCCTGGATCTGCTGCGGTCTTCAAGATGTTTCCCCGGTAAGGATGAAAAGTCCCAGCGCGATTCCGACACCTCATCCGCAAGCCCTGCGGCGACCCTTTCAAGGCCTCTCTGAAATCCTTTCGGTTCAACTCCACCAGGATCTGCTCGCGGAGGCCGGTCCGCGTTATGAAATACTCATAGCACTCCGTCGTCACGCAGATGGTACGGGGAACGGTAAATCCCCTCCGGACCAGAAATGCGAGGGCCGAACCCTTTCCTCCAACGCTGCGCGACTCGCCTGTCCGACTACGTTTTCCAGGGGAAGGACCCAGTTCATGGCAAAATGTGCAGCTCCATAACCTGCTGGAATCGACTCACAAGATAATAAGTTTCGACCTCCACGCGTATGTATCAGCGCACAGGATTGCGCTCGGATGAAATCCTGAAGACAGGGGTGTCTCGAAAGGCAGAGACGAACCCCCGGTTCTTTGTCAGGTTCGCTGACCTCGCCGGCCCTTCCGGTGGCCGTCACGGCAATGGCCGTGTGGATGTCTGACTCCAGGTTGGAACGAGTGTCCATGAGCAGGGCGACCCGCGGGTCCACATCCAGGTTGTGGAACTTCCTCGTTGTCCTTGCCGTCGCGAAGTAAAGATATCTGAGATCGTCGGAGGCAGCAAAGGCCACAAGGCTTGCATGGGGCTGCCCGAAGCTGTGCGTTGACAGAACCGCCAGCCTTTGGACTCTGAAGAGAGCATGTATCGTTTCTTCAATCGATTCGGCGTGCTCGCCCATTTCCACCGCCCCTCATCTAATGGTCCCGCGGCTTTTCTCGCTCTAGCCCTGCCCCAACAGCTCCTTTTTGAGGGAATCGCTCAGGGGCCGCTGCCCAAGCCACATGGCGAACACCGCAGCCCCGAAGTCTCCACCCTCGATTGCACCCACTTCGATTCCGTTCAAGGAAAGAATGGTCCCTCTCCCGGGAATGCAAGTCAGAGCATATCGGTCACCGGGTTTCACGTCACGGTACAGGGCATTGAGCTGGTCGATGCGGGGCCGCAGGCTCCTTAGGGATCGTCCATAAATAAGCATTAGGTTTTCGTGTCGCCAGCGGGGGAAATCGTGTAGTTCCACTCCCCGTGGAACGCAT
>CAZEOY010000760.1:0-1953 GCA_964513835.1 uncultured Syntrophobacteraceae bacterium | reverse complement strand
CGGAGGGAGGCACGGCATCGGCCGGGTCGATCTGGTGGAGAACCGCTACGTGGGAATGAAATCACGGGGCGTTTACGAAACCCCCGGTGGGACGGTGCTCCGAGCGGCGCATCAGGCCGTGGAGTCGTTGACCATGGACCGTGAGGTCATGCAGATCCGGGATTCCTTGATTCCCCAGTATTCTCGACTGATTTACAACGGCTTCTGGTTTTCGCCAGAAATGCGTCTTCTGCAGAACCTCGTGGATCTGTCCCAGGTGAATGTGTGGGGAACCGCGCGATTGAAGCTGTACAAGGGCAATTGTACGGTGACGGGCCGCAAGTCCGACCGGTCGCTCTATCAGCCCAGCTTTGCGACGTTCGAGGAGGACTCCGTTTACGAGCAGAATGACGCGACGGGTTTTATCCGATTGAATGGGCTCAGACTGAGGATCGAGTCGCTGGTGCGAAAGCAGTGAAATCAGAGGAAACAGGCGCATGAATGACAAGCCCTGGCAGGGGCGTTTCGACCAACCGACGAACCGGCAGGTGGAGGAGTATACCGCCTCGATTCATTTTGACAGCCGGCTTTACCGCTATGATATCGAGGGAAGTATCGCCCATTGCCGGATGCTTGGGGAGTGCGGCATCATCACCCATGAGGAGGCGTCGCTCATCATTGGTGGACTTGGAGAGATTCTCCGTGAGATCGAACGAGGCAGCCTGAGCCTCGACTCTTCGGAAGAAGACATTCATATGGCGGTTGAGCGCCGTTTGATCCAGAAGCTCGGCGAGGTGGGAGGGAAGCTTCATACGGCCCGCAGCCGCAATGATCAGATCTGCCTGGACATGCGGCTTTATATCAGAGACGTGATTCGGCAGTGTCGAGCACTTCTCCTCGAAGTGCGCAAAGGCTTCGTCGAGGCCGCCGGGAAGTGCATTGGGGCGGTGATGCCGGGGTTCACACATCTCCAGCATGCCCAACCCGTGTTGTTGTCCCATCACCTTTTGGCCTATGACGAGATGTTCCGCCGGGACGATCAGCGCATGGCCGATTGCCTCCGCCGGGCCGATGTTCTTCCCCTCGGCAGTGCGGCCCTGGCAGGGACGTCGTTTCCCATCGATATGGATCTCACGGCCCGGTATCTTGGATTCCCCGAGGTGACCCGGAACTCCATCGATGCCGTCAGCGACCGTGATTATCTGATCGAGTTCTGCAGCGCAGCCGCCATTCTCATGATGCACGTGAGTCGATTGGCCGAGGAGTTCATTCTCTGGTCAACGAGTGAATTTGCATTCATCGAGATCAGCGACGCCTTTTGTACGGGATCCAGCATTATGCCCCAGAAGAAGAATCCGGATGTCCCGGAGCTCATGAGGGGCAAGAGCGGGAGAGTTTTCGGCAGCCTCATGGCTTTGCTCACTTTGACCAAGGCTCTGCCACTGGCCTATAACAGGGATCTTCAGGAGGACAAGGAACCGGTGTTTGACACGGCAGACACGGTGTTGAGCACCTTGCGCCTGCTGAGCCGGTTGCTGCCTGAGATCCGCTTCAATGAAGAGCGCATGCGGGAGATGGCCATTGAGGGCTTCACACTGGCCACGGAACTCGCCGACTACCTGGTGCGCAAGGGCCTGCCCTTCCGAAAGGCTCACCATGTGGTGGGACAGATAGTGCAGCATTGCATTCAGGCCCAAAAGGGTCTTGAAGACTGCAGCCTGGATGAGTTCCGAAGGATCTCCAAGTCCTTTGATTCTGATGTTTTTGGTTTCCTGGACCTCAGGAGCGCAGTGGATCAGCGAACATCCCGAGGCGGTACGGCTTCCTCGCAAGTCCGGGAGGCCATTGCCCGTGCCCGTGCGGAAATCGATGATCTGCAGGGGGAGTTGACCCGGTAAAGGTCGGCCTTTTGGCGAGCCAGAGGTTTCCATGGCTGGTCGCAGCCTTCGCTTGGCAGACTCGATGAAGACTCGA
>CAZEOY010000759.1:0-1954 GCA_964513835.1 uncultured Syntrophobacteraceae bacterium | reverse complement strand
GGAAGGAGCAGCACCAGTCCGCTTCGCCGCTCCCACTTGACCTCTGAGCTGGAAATGAACTGGTCGATGATACCCTGGGCGTTGTTGGCGAAGTCTCCGAACTGAGCCTCCCAAATGACCAGGGTTTCCGGGCTCACGATGGAATAGCCGTATTCGAACCCCAGGACCGCACTTTCCGAAAGCATGCTGTCATACACGAAAAACGGTGCGGCACCCTCCCCCAGATGATCGAGGGGCACGAAGCTCTCCCCCGTCTTTACGTCGAACAATGTGCTGTGGCGTTGGCTGAAGGTTCCTCGGCGACTGTCCTGGCCGCTCAGCCGGATGGGGGCTCCCTCGGAGAGCAGCGAGGCAAAGGCCAGCATCTCAGCCGTGGCCCAATCGAGGGATTCGCCGGCTTCCACATTCTCGATCCGCTTGCTCAGGATCCGTTCCAGTTTCGGATTCAGTGCAAAGCCCTCGGGCACCTCTACGGAGCGCCGTGCGAACCCGAGCAGCTTCCCCTCCTCCACACCGGTTTGCACGGGATCAGGGGAATATCCGTTGCTGAAATTCTCCCAGGCTTCGTAAAAGCGATATTCCGGCGCAGGACAGGTATGGTCATGTGCGGCCCTGTAGGCTTCCTCCAGAACCCGGGAATACTCGGCCCTTGCGGCCTCCGTCTCTTCCCCGGAGACGACCCCCTCCCTCAACAGCGTCTTGGCATAAAGCTCCGGAACGGCGGGGCGATGGCGGATACGCTCATACATTCGGGGCTGGGTGAAGTAGGGTTCATCACCCTCGTTGTGTCCGTAGCGGCGATAACACACGAGATCGATGACCACGTCTTTCTGGAACCGCACCCGGTAGTCGTAGGCCAGCCGGACCACGTGGACAACCGCCTCCGGGTCCTCACCGTGAACATGGAAGATGGGGACCATGAGCATCTTGGCCACGTCCGTCGAATAGCGCGTGGACCGGGCATCTTCGGGAAGCGTCGTGAAACCGATCTGGTTGTTGATGACCACGTGGATGGTGCCGCCCGTACGGTACCCCTCGAGCTGCGAGAGGTTCAGCGTTTCGCTTACGACACCCTGGCCCGCGAAGGCGGCGTCGCCGTGCATGAGAACCGCAAGAACCAGCCGGGAGTCACCGTCTCCCAGCTGCTCCTGCCTGGCCCGCGCAATGCCCTCAACTACGGGATCCACCGCCTCGAGATGGCTCGGGTTGGTGACCAGAAGCAGACGAACGGGATGCCCCTCAGGCGTCTGCACATCCGAAAGATACCCTTTGTGATACTTGACGTCTCCGCTCCCCACCAGAGATTCCGGGTCGTAGCTATCCTCGAACTCGCAGAAGACCGCTTCAAAGGGCTTGCCCAGATTGTTCACCTGTACGTTGAGACGGCCTCGGTGCGCCATGCCAAGGATCAGCTCGCGGCAGCCATCCTTCGCAGCATGCCGGATGAGGCCGTCCAGCATGGGCACCACGGCCTCAGCTCCCTGGATGGAAAACCGCTTCTGGCTCAAGTACTTGTTGTGCAGGAATTGATCGAACTGCATGGCCTCGGAGAGGTGTCTCAAAATGCGCAGCCTTTCGTCGGGCCGAAATCTGGAGCGGTTCCTCCCCGGCTCCATGCGCTCCTGGAGCCAGCGTCTCTCGCCCGGGTCCTGCAGATGCATGTACTCCACACCGATGGACTGGCAATAGGTATCACGAAGCATCTCGACAATTTCGCGCAGTGAAGACTCCTCGGTGCCGATCAGAGACGGAGTGAAGACGGACCTGTCCAGGTCTTCCTCGCTGAGTTCAAAGCTTTCGAGGCTGAGAAGCGGGTGCTCCAGGGAGCAGGTCTCCAGAGGATCCAGACAGGCCAGGAGATGCCCCAGCTCGCGATGTCGGGAAATGAGGGCCTCCACCCGTGCCTGCCGCAGGAGCTCCTCTCTGGTGCAAGCACCCTCTCTGCCAACCTCCG
>CAZEOY010000758.1:0-1960 GCA_964513835.1 uncultured Syntrophobacteraceae bacterium | reverse complement strand
CTTGGCGGCGAAGGCGGGGGCCTCGCAAAGCAGGCCAGAGAGGGCGGCAAAGATCACGAGCCCAAGGACACGCCGTTTCCTCATCGCGAACCTCCTCGGGGACGCGAATCCGGTCCCCCATCCCCTACATGAGCCCGAGCCGCTTCAGCTCGGCACGCAGGTCCCTGTCCGCATCGAGCAGGGCCTGCCGGGCGCTCTTCTTGCCGCTGAGGGCCTCCTGATACGCCTTCTCGATGTACCGGTTGGCGATCCCGGTCCAGGGGGTGATGGCCTTGCCCTTGCCGTACTTCACGTGTTCGGCGATGGCCTTGTTGTACTCCGGATCGTCCTCGATGAACCTTGCCATCAGCGACTCCCGGGTGGGAGGGATCATCTCGTTCTTGAAGCGCTGCCACATCTCTTCCCGGCTCATCATGAACGCGATGAACTCTCAGGCCGCGTCTTTCACCTTGGACTGTGCCCCGATCGTGAACAGGTGGTAGCCGCAGAAGGTGGACGGCCGTTTGGGTCCCATGGGCGGGATGAAGCCGATCTTCTGCTTGAACTCGGGAACCTTCGTGAACACCTCGGACAGCGCGGGGCCGATCACGGCGCCCATGCTGCCATGGCCCTTGGTGATAGGGTGATCGCCCCATTGCTCGAATTCGAAGGGGACGCTCAGCTTGTCATTCCACATCTGGACGATGAAGTCTAGCGTGTTGATGGCGCTTTCGTCGGTTTAGGTGGGGGCGAAGTTGATCTCATCGATGAAGGGCGAGCCGTTCCCGCGCAGGAAGGGCTCCAGGAACGTGTTCGACGAATCCATCGTCGGGATGTCGAAGCCGGTCCGGATCACGTTGCCCGCCGCGTCCCGTCTCACCAGCTTCCTCGCGTAGGCGTGCAGCTCCTCCCAGGTAGTGGGCGGCTTGTTTGGATCCAGACCCGCCTCCCGGAAGTAGTCCTTGCGGTAGAGCTGCATCAGCGGGGCCGGGGCGTACCCGAGCCCGACCAGCCTGCCCTTGAATCGACCCATCTCGACGGTACTCTTCAGCAGGTCGTCCTTCTCGCTCCACCTGCCGAAGTACTCCTCCATGGAGGCAAAATCGCCCTGGGCGCCGCGGGTGCCGATGAAGATCAAGTAGGCGGCAAACACGTCCGGGAAGGTGCCGCTCAGCTTGGCGGCGTTCAGCTTGGCCTCGATGTCCCTGGCCGGCGAGGGAAGGACGGTGCTCCGGATCTTGACGCCCGGATTCTTGGCCTCGTACCGTTTGGTGGCGCCGTTGAAGTACTTGTCCTGGCCGGCGCTTCCCGCATACCAGAAGCTGATGGTGGTCTGCGCAGACGCCGGACCCCCGAAGACGAGCAGGGCGGCGCCCGCCGCAGCGATCGCCAGGGAGCCCAATGCAATCTTCCCGGCCATCGCACGAACCTCCTCCTTCTCGCTGCCGGTCGGCCCGGTCCAACACTGGCCGGCTCGCCGCCGGACAGCGAGGCCAGGGGGGCCGCCCCCCTGCGTCTGTTCGGCAGCGCGGGATCTGTGGTGCATCGGGGTGGCTGTCACGCGGAAATCCGAAACCGACGCGCACGCTATCACCGGCGGACTGCGAGGGTCAAGCGGAATGTTCCCGGCCCAGCCCGGCATTGAAGAAGCGCCAAGCCAAATGTCAGGGACGCTCTTTTGATTATGCGTTTCGGCACGCCGTGCCTCATGTGCCTGCCCCATGTTGCCGGTTCGGCTCCACCCGGGCTCGTCATTGATGCCGTTGGAATCCTGCGGGAGTTGGCGAGGCACAATTCAGTACTCAACCCCGGCATTCTTTTGATCCCGAAGTTGCGAGCCTCGGAGAGGCTCGTTGCCTCACCTGGGGGCTTTTGGGGAACTGGGGAGCGGAGACTCGGAACCCGAGAGACCACGCCAAGCATAAGTATCTTTCAGAACCAACGTCCCCCTTTTTCCCCGGGCGAGATGCGAAGCACCCAT
>CAZEOY010000757.1:0-1967 GCA_964513835.1 uncultured Syntrophobacteraceae bacterium | reverse complement strand
CCCCCATGGCTCAAAGGAGAGAAAACGATGGCCACACAAGGCAACAAACGGCCATGCCGGATTTGCTGAAGGTGGTTTGCGCCCAACCCGAAGCTCAAAGAGCGTCAGATGACTTGTGGCGATCCTGCATGCAAAAGAGAGTGGCACAAGAAGACGTGCCGGCGATGGAACAAAGACAACCGCGATTACTCCAGGGCCAACTACCTGCAAGAAAAGCTCGCCGCCTCCTCCGATTCAGCTTCCAAGTCCCAGCCCATGCGACCAGGCCTGTCCAGGTCCGGACTACCCCTTGAGTTCGTTCAAGAGGTGATGGGGGTTCAACACTGGATTATTATTGAGTATTTGGCCCAACTACTCATCAGACGCTTTCAAGGGGCGTTGAGAAGCCAACCTATTGTAAATGAAGGACAAATGGCTCAACTTCCCGCTGCTCCCCCCTAAGATCCAATCGACTTCCCCCCGCTCCCTCCTCTATGCTCGGCAATCAGGAAAGGAGGAACGCCATGATCCAGAAGGGGATTCTCTGAGCTGTTCTCAGACATCCTCCTAGTTCGAGCAGGTGCGAAATCGCTAACCAGCGGGTGAACTGGGCGCGGAGGACCAGCTCAGGCTGTTTTCTGACAGCTCTCCCCTTACTTGTCTTCCCACTTCCCTCAAATTCGGTCAACATCACAGGATCACAGGTTTTCTGATTCAATGCGATACAGAATTCGGCCCACTGCTCCATCGGAAAAGCAGCCGGAAATGGCATTGCGACATCCTGCAATGCGGTCATACTGGGGCAGGGGGCAGGGGGGCATGCCTGCCGGGTTCTGTTCCGCGAGGACCCCGCAGGCATGCCTTTATCCGGAAGGCGGTCCCGACTATTGGATCGGGCACTCGTCGACACAGTCCGTCATGCGCGGAATATACCCATAGGCAATCGCCAGCAGACCTCCAATGCCAGCTCCCGCCAACGTCTCCGTGACACCTCCAAAGGTAGCCCCGAAAAAGGCGCCCACCACCATTGCCAAAAGGATGATATGGAAATGTTCACTCACCAGGTCCTTCAACCCGGCGAACGCGCAGCCACTCATACAAGAAAGGTTTTTCATAACGACCTCCTTCTCCAATTCCTTGGAGCCGAATATCTCCATCCCGATAAAGGGAACATAAGCACCATCCAGTTCGATATGAACTTCAGGGGCTATTGACTTTCGTCAACATGTGAGCCACACGATATTGCTTGAGAGGATTCGGCGTCATGGCTGCCAAGACGCCTTTGGCGCCCTGAGGTTCAGGATGATCCTGTCCAGCAGGCAGAAACAGATGGTGCCTTTGAGAGAGCGAGGTGTCAATAAAGACTTCGCGTTGCGCGCTCTTCATTCCCGCGAAGGCGGTAATCCAGGGTCGAAAGCTCTTTGAGGTGGTGCAAGACGCAGGATGGAGAGAGAAAGAGCTCTTTGACGATGCTCGACACGGATTTCAGCCCATTGCTATATCGACGTTTGTCTGTATGTCAATGACAAGGGGCTCAGAAGACCCCTGTTCCAATTTTAGGGGCACATGGGCACTTCACGGGCTGTTGTGATCTGCGCTTTTTCCTTTCTCACCCTTGATCAAAGTCACCTTGACAGGTATTCTGAAATTCCAGTTTGTGAAGACTTCCCATGTGCCTGAGGGCGGCTCCGGACCCCCCTCCCGGCCCCAATCACCATTCCACCGAACTCCAACCTATAGGGATTGAGGGATGAAGACACAGATTCGACGTGTTTTGACCAGCAAGTATTTCTTCATTCCTGCGGGCGCCCTGCTGTTTTACACCCTCATGGGCTTTGTCGTGACGCCACTGATCGTTCGGTGGTATGTGCCCAAATATGCCCGAGACAGCTTGAAGTGCGAGGCCGCCCTGAGTGAAGTCCGGATGAACCCCTTCCTCCTCACCTTTGAAGCGCGGGGGTTTGAAATCAAGAAGGGTGACGGATCAC
>CAZEOY010000756.1:0-1967 GCA_964513835.1 uncultured Syntrophobacteraceae bacterium | reverse complement strand
GAGAAATCCATGCCGATCGAGATTTCGGAAAAGACGGTCAAAGGGGAATTCATCGAAAAGGTGATGAAGCTGAGCGGCCAGAACATCTACAAGTGCTTCCAGTGCGGGACGTGCGGAGGGGCGTGCCCCATGACGGAGCACATGGACACGATGCCGCGCCGGATCATGCGGATGACCCAGCTGGGGCAGGAGGAGGCGGTGGAGGAGAGCAAGACGTGCTGGACCTGCGCCTCGTGCCACACCTGCACGGTGAACTGCCCGCGGGGGATCGACCTGGCGCGGGTGATGGAAGCGATCCGGCAGCTGACGCTTCGCAGGAATGTAGACATGGTGGAGGTTTCCAGGCTTGATGAAGAAACGCTTTGCGAGCTTCCCCAGATCGCGATGGTGAGCTGCTTCCGCAAGCTCACGAGTTAGCGAGGAGACGCATGAAAGTCAGTTATTATCCTGGATGCACGTTGAAGACGAAGGCACGGAACCTCGAGGAGTCGGCAGTGGCTTCGATGTCGGCCCTCGGGGTGGAGTTTGCAGAGCTTCCGCGTTGGAACTGCTGCGGGGCGGTTCACTCTCTGACCGATGACGACCTGATCCACCAGGTGGCTCCTGTTCGAGACCTGGTGCGTGCCCTGGAGCAGGGGAGCGACACGGTGGTGACGCTCTGCTCCATGTGCTACAACACGCTGGCGCGAGCGAACCGGCTCATGCGCGATGACGAGGTGAAGCGCAGGACGATCAACGACTTCATGGACGAAGAGAAGGACTACGCGGGGGAAGTGGAGGTGGTGCACTTTCTCACCTTCCTTCGGGACCGGGTGGGCTGGGAAGCGCTTCGGAGCAAAGTGACGAAGCCCCTTTCGGGCATGAGGGTCGCGCCCTACTACGGCTGCACGCTGCTCCGGCCGAAAAACGTCGCCATCGAGCCCCCGGGCCATCCGGCCCTCATGAATGAGCTCCTGACGACCCTTGGGGCCGAGCCGGTGGATTTCGCCGATAAAGCCCTCTGCTGCGGTTCCTACCAGATCCTGGCCCATCCCGAAGCGGCCCTGGGTGTTTCGGCAGCGATCCTCCAGAGCGCCCTGGATGCCGGGGCGGATTCCTTGATCCTGAGCTGCCCGCTTTGCGAGTACAACCTGGGAAAGACCCAGAAGAAGCTATTGGCACAAAAGAAGATCAGCCGCGAGGTCCCCGTCTACTACTTCACGCAGCTCCTGGCGCTCTCCCTCGGGCTGGATGACGCGGTCTGCCGGTTCGATCTGAACGACGCCTCGGCCCTCGAGTTTTTGAAGTGCAAGAACCTTTCAGGGGCTCAACTCCAGGCCGGTTGAATCTCTTCAGTTGAGACCGCGGAGCCCCGGGGCCTTGAGAGAAAGCTCACCTGTGCGTCTCCGCGCGAGGATAGGGTTTTCGATTCTGAACCACCAAGGAGAACAGAAAGATGTCTGAAGCACAACACCATCAGGTTGCAACGGGGGACCGGGCCATTCTCCCCGAGGGAGCGCGGACGATCCCGATCTTCGTCATGGGGAAGCGCTACGAGGTTCCCGAAACCTTGACCATCATGAAGGCCATGGAGTACGTGGGATTCAAGTTCCTTCGGGGCTGCGGCTGCCGGGGGGGCATCTGCGGGGCGTGTCCGACGGTCTACCGCAAGGAGGGCGAATACAAGCTGCGCTTCGGTCTGGCGTGCCAGACGGTGGTCGAGCCCAACATGTATCTCGCGCAGATTCCCTTCTATCCGGCGAACCGGGCTCCCTACAACCTGGACGAGATCAACCCGGTGGCCGAAACGATCCATTCGCTCTACCCGGAGATCTTCCGCTGTGTGGCGTGCAACAGCTGCACGAAGGCCTGCCCCATGGGGGTGAATGTCCTCGACTACATCTCGGCCCTGAAGCAGGGAGACATAGATCGGTAGTGGAATCTTTTGTTTTACTGTAACCTTTTGTGTTTTTGTTTGAGGTGTTTTT
>CAZEOY010000755.1:0-1969 GCA_964513835.1 uncultured Syntrophobacteraceae bacterium | reverse complement strand
CCAACCCCCTCGGTGTCTATGGAATGAGCAAACTCAGAGGTGAGCAACGAGTTCGCTCAGCCATTGAGCAGCACTACATTGTTCGCACCTCCTGGCTCTACGGGGTCCACGGAAAGAACTTTGTCAAGACGATACTGGGTCATGCACGGACCAAACCCGAGCTCAGAGTTGTGTCTGACCAATATGGTTGTCCGACTTGGACCCAGGATCTGGCTGAGATACTCTGCGCTCTTGTGGCTCGCATGGAGCAGCGAGGGCCTGTCCCTTGGGGGACCTATCACTTCTGCGGCGGAGGCATCGCGACCTGGCACAGTTTCGCGGAGGCAATTATTCGGGAAGGCTGCAAGCATGAATCTCTGGCAACGTCGCAGGTTATCCCGATTGCCACTGAGGAGTATCCAACGGCTGCCAAAAGGCCGAAGTACTCGGCCCTGAGTTGTCAGAAAATTGAAGGAGCGTTGGGAATCAGACCTTCAGCCTGGCAAAACAGCCTGAGACTGATGATGGAAAGGCTTTACGGATCGAAAGGTACGACGATCGAGGACTGATGGTCCGTTGCGGCCTATCTGCAAGCCCCAGGCATGTGACAAGCCCTGTGCGGCAGACTCGCATCTTCTACCGTGAGGACATCCAAGCCGAATCATCATACTCGCTGGTGAAACAATACTCCTCGCAGTTCATTGAGCTTGTCTTTCAGATCGAGCAGGTTATCCGGCGGCAATTGGCGAATGAGCTCCCCCGATTCGCGATCCAATACTTGAACGACTATCTCGCCCGTCTTCTCGTGGACGTCGAATGACAGCTGGATGTTGAGGTTGTCCAGATAGTCCTGGACTTCCTCCACCAGCTTTCGGGTCTTGCCCGGATCATCCTGAGCAGTATTGCCATCTTGGGCCTTTTTGCCACTGCTGAACCCCTTGGCGCTCTGATTCGCATCGGTTTTGACGGGCGGCTGAATGAGTGGAGACTCGGGCAGGTCATGGTTTTGGCGGACCCACGACTCTGCTGTCATAGGCTGTATTTCCCTTAACTTCGCTTCCATGCGAAACCCCTTTGTTGAGAGATTGAATAGCTCCTACATTGACAACATCGGCCACGCGATTATTGGACTTGAGGCGAAAAGAGCTTTGACGGGGCGGAAAAGGCAAAGAAGAACTGATCCTTTATCTTACTCAAGCGAAGTGTGGAAAGCGGCTCAATGAGAAACAGGTTGGAGGGATCTTCAGGAGAGAAGGGAAAGTCACATGGGTTGAGACCCAAAACCATTCTCACGTGTTGCTGCTGTACGCATTCAAAGCCCTTTTGGACTGGCGAGCTGACTTCAGCTCGGTCTCGACTTCCATCAATCGCTCGCGAAGCACCTTCGTGGATATGTTCAGTGCGGTGTCCAGCTCTTTCATTTTTTCATGGATGACAGGCTCAAGCAGGCCGCTGTCTCCCCCATCCCCGGCAGTCACCACCAGGGTGGCGGTTCGCTCGGACTCACCCAGCTGCGAGAGGATTCTCCTCAAAGCAGTCATACGGGCGTCCATTTCGCACATCAGCCCGTCCATCCCGATGCAGGAGGCTTCCGCGCAAACGGCTATCTGCTGCACGATGCGGGTCACCTCAGACAGCAGTTGGAGCACCTCCCCGTGCTGTTCCTCATTCAATTTCATCAGGCTCACTTCTCAAGCAATCCGAAAAACAATCGTACGATCCAGACGTGAAATGTCGCCTCATGGAATTCCACCCACCCGTGATCGAGAGAATGGAATGCTGGACTGCGGAGTCGAGATTGCTAGGCCATCGCCTGCCAGTTTCTGAACTCAGACTCCATCGAAACTGAGGGTAATTGAAGAGCCGACTTGCGGACTTGCTCCCAAGCATCTCTTAATTCTGCCAGCATCCTGATTATATGTTCATAGATAGCAGCATCTTTTGAACTATTTATACCCATCAGTTCACGTAACATGAAATTATAAATTTT
>CAZEOY010000754.1:0-1976 GCA_964513835.1 uncultured Syntrophobacteraceae bacterium | reverse complement strand
GATCAGTGATGCCGTATTGGATGAGTGTCTCCGTCAGGATCGCAATTCACGCGTTGCGCTGGAGACTCTCGTCAAGACCGGAGTGGTCATCATGGCCGGCGAGATCACAACGAATGCGTCGTTGAATTTTGACCGCATTGCGCGCAGCGTCATCCGCGAAATCGGGCATCCTGAGGTCGGCGTATTGATAGGCCGATTGCCAACAGCTCCCGCTCATGATCCGACCCCCCCCTCCGCGGATACCGCCTGAAACAGGGAAAGCAGGCCCGTCCCGCGGTTGAGGTGAATCGGATCTATCAGGACGAGTTCAGGCCTCTCATGCTGCACGCTCCCGACCATCTTGTGAAAGCCATGCTGTTGCTTTGTACGGAGGGGAGCACCCGGGGCAGGAGGAGTTCGGGGTCACCCCGGGGGGGCATGGACGGGGGCAATGGTGAGATCAGGGTGAAATCAGCCCGCAAGGGATCATTTTCCGTGCGGTATGTGCCGATCCATTCGGATCTCTTGGCGCACCTTGGAAAGTGGCGGGAAGCGACACATCACAGATTGACGGCTCTATTGACGGGGTGCCGGTTGTGCATTATAAGGGGCGTCCGGTCGGCTCGCTCAAGACCACCAGGCGGAAGGCCCAGCGAAAGGCGGGAATCACCAGAGTCCTGAGGCTCTACGATTTCAGGCACGCAGGGTTGATCAACGCCTTGAGGAGGGGGGCGGATCTGAAGTCAACCTCGGAGATCGGAGGATACAGCCGGGCGGATGCCACGATGGTCTTCTATGAGCACACAGTGCGGGATCAGCAGCGTGCGGCCTTCGAGATAGTGCCCGGCGTTTCGGTGCCCCCGAGGGCCCGGAAATGATGTATGACCATGCAGGATCATTTTGGGGAAAATATCAACACTTTCAATATGTTTTTGCCTTTGCAAGGCAGAGGTCACGGGTTCGAATCCCCTCATCTCCACCGGACCATACCAGGATTTCAGCCGGTCAGAATATGGCCGGCTGATCTTTTTTTGTGCAACCTTTTGGGGATATGGATCAAGCTGATGAGTTCCTGTCCGGCAGAGCGAAATGCCGAACGCCACCTCTGTGGATCAGCAGGCGAGACACTGCTTCCTGTGCTGCCGCCAGGGCGCATTGCGGGAAGATGTGTGCCGGGAATGAAGAGGATGCCGGGGAGCGAGTGATGTTTTCGTTATCTTGAAGAGGGGGAGCTTGACGATGCCAGCCAATCTTCCACCGACCTACTACGAAGCGGAGAAGCGTCTTCGGGAGGCGAAAACCGTTCAGGAGAAGTCTGAGATCCTCGAAGAGATGCTGACCATCATGCCCAAGCACAAGGGCACGGACAAGCTGAGGGCAGACCTCCGCAAGCGGATCGCCAAGCTCAAGGATGAAGCCCAGCAGAAGAAAGGAGGCGCCAGAAGGGAATCATACGTCATCGAGAAGGAGGGGGCGGCGCAGGTGGTGGTGATCGGTCCCCCCAATGTGGGCAAGTCCTCGCTGATCGCTTCCCTCACCAATGCACGGCCCGAGGTGGCGGAGTTCCCACATTCGACCTGGAAGCCGACGCCCGGAATGGCTCCATTTGAGAATATAAAATTCCAGCTCGTGGACACCCCACCCATCTCAAGGGAATTCATGGACCCCTGGATGTCCGACCTCATGCGACGTGCGGAGATGTTGCTCATTCTCCTCGACATCCATACCGACCCCTTGCAGGGACTGGAAGAGACGCTGAGCCTGCTGGCGGGGTTGCGAATCTTCCCCGAAGGCTTTCCCGTGCCATCGGACCTGAAGAAGAGCCCGATCATCAAGACGGTTCTGCTTGCCGTGAACAAGGTGGATGGAGCGGCAGAGGAAGAAGACTACCGGGCATTTATCGAGCTGTCCGAGACAGGCTTGCCTTGCCTTCCGATTTCTGTCAAGAACGGGTACCATCTCGACCAACTGTTGAAGGAGATCTTTCGTCTGTCCGA
>CAZEOY010000753.1:0-1977 GCA_964513835.1 uncultured Syntrophobacteraceae bacterium | reverse complement strand
GGCCGCCAGACGTTTTGCAATGACTTCCCAGGGCGTCAAATGATCGCTCAAGCTCACGGCGGCGAAGTCGTGCATCAAGGGAGCCCCCACAAGGGAAGCGGCTGCGTTGAACGCAGGGATCCCGGGCACCACCACCACGACCAGGTCGGCCGCTTCATCCGAAGATGATCCTCCGTCCGTCACACGAAGCCCCTTTTGGCGGCAGAGATCAAAGACCAGACCTGCCATTCCGTAGATCCCGGCATCACCACTCGATACCAGGGCCACTTCCTTTCCCGCCAGTGCGTGATCAATGGCGGCATTGCACCGTTCGATTTCCTTGCGCATGCCGCTGGACTGCAGAAGCTTCCCTCCAATCAAATCACCCACCAGGTCCAGATAGACTTTGTAGCCGACCACTACCTCGGCGCTGATCAAAGCTTCACGTGCTGCCGGCGCCATGTAGAGCTCATGGCCCGGCCCGATGCTCACAACGGATAGTCGGCCCTTGCGACCGCCAGCGTCACGTTGCGTGTCTTCTTCTTGGGAACGATGAGCACCCCTTTCTGAGCGCTCAGGAGCGCGGTGGCTTCGCATACACTTCGGACTCCCACATGGTTCAATACTTGATTGGACGGGTTGGGTACGGTCACATTCTCCAGTTGGCTTCGCGGGTAGAAATAGACAGGGCGCCTGAGGTAGGCGGCCGCCTCCAGGATACCCCTTTCATCAGTCTTGAGATCCACGCTGGCCAGGTTCCGGATGGCCTGAACGGCCAGTAATTCATCCTTGAACACGAGGCGGATGAGCTCCAGGATCTCTTCGGCAGGAGTATTCCTGTTGCATCCGATTCCCACCACCAGATTCCTGGGCCTCAGGACCAGGCACGACCAACCCTGCGGAACCACCCTCTCGGAAATCCAGACACCGGGAATCCGAGGATCGAAGGAAGTTGAATCGGGATCCATGACCCATGTGACTCCCGAAAGCCTCGACAGAAGCGGTTTCAGAATGGCGTGGGGATCATAGATTCTGAGCGGCTCATTCTCCAGTATGGCGAGTGAAACCGTCTTGAGCTGAGTAATGTTTTCAATCTCGAGCCCCTTCCGCTGCGCAATCACATCGAGAGATGGCTTGCCCTGCACGTCGGAGGCAGTCGTGATGACGGCCTGACCGCCGGTTATGGCTGCCACTTTTCGCGCCAGGTTGTTGGCTCCCCCCAGATGGCCCGAAACAAGGCTGATGGAAAAGTTCCCGCGCTCGTCCAGAACGACCACGGCCGGATCCACCGTCTTCAGGCGCATGAGCGGCCCAATCTGGCGAACTACGATTCCGGTGGCCATGACGCAGATGAGCGCACGGTATTCCACCCAAAGCTTGGGAATGACCGAGCGGATACGGTCGAACCCCCTGGCGCCCATGGCCAGTGCGAACTGATGACGCTCGGGCACATAGCAGACGCTTCCCGGCATCTTGGACTGAATCCGCAGGGCGAGCTCAGCGCCGTTACGCGTCAGAGCAACAATGGCGATCGACGGTTCAGGGATTTGAGCTCCCATGGCGAAATCCGTGGCTGAAGGTCTCATCATAGAGCTTTGAGCGGGTCTTCTGGTCCCGACTGCGGGCTCCGAACACCTCTCCGATCATGATGATCGCCTGCCGCTTGATGCCTGAAGCTTGAACCTTCGACGCAATATCATGAAGAGTGCCGCAGACGATCTCCTGGTCCGGCCATCCCACGCGATAGGCCACCACCACCGACGTCTGCGGCGAGTACCCGGCAGCCAGCTGGGAAACCACCTCCTCGATCCGCTGAACGCTGAGATAGATTACCAGAGTCGCGCCATGGGCAGCCAGCGACCTTAACGATTCGGCATCGGGAACGGGGGTGCGGCCCGCCATTCGCGTGAGGATGAGGGTCTGGGATACGTCGGGTAGCGTGAGCTCCTGCTTCAGGGTCGCCGCCGCGGCAAAAACCGCCGAAACCCCGGGGACCAC
>CAZEOY010000752.1:0-1978 GCA_964513835.1 uncultured Syntrophobacteraceae bacterium | reverse complement strand
GTCGCGAGGGACTTGATAAAGCAGCAGCAGGTGGATTCACTGGTCCTCGCGGATCTGTATCCGGATCCGGAGCGACTGTCACCGAAATTGCGTGCCAGCGAAAAAGCTACCCTCGTCAAAATGGATGTGAACGACCACGCGGCTATGGTGAGCGCGTTCAAGGAGGTCGACGTGGTGATAAACTGCGCGGGACCTTTCTACAAGACTGCTGTGCCTGTTGCCAAGGCAGCCGTGGCGGCTCAGGTCAACTACATCGATATCTGCGACGACTATGAAGGAACGGAGATCCTTTTCAACTCGGAAATAGACAAGATCGCCAGAGACGCGGGCATAACGGTTTTGACCGGCATGGGCTCGGACCCTGGCACGAACAACGTCCTGGTCAAGTGGTACGCAGACCGCCTGGACACTGTCGATGAAGTCTACCTGTACTGGGTGGTCAGCATTGCCGAACTTGCCGGTGCAGCCTGGGACCATAGTCTGCACATGACCCTCGGGAAGGTCCCGCAGTACATCGACGGCCAACTCGTGCACGTGGAAGGAGGGACCGACGTGGTTGCAGCGGACTTCCTCGAACCCTTGGGCACGTGCCAGATGCGCTACGTGGGCCATCCCCAGCCTTTGACCATCCCCAAGTACATCAAAGGAGTGAGGAATGTCATCATCAAGGGAGCGCTCATTCCCCTATGGGTGGATGAACTGATCAAGGAACAGAAGGACACCGGGTTCCTCGGTCAGACTCCCCTTGACATCAAGGGCACCCAGATCACTCCCTATGATCTCGCACTCAAGCTGTGGGAAACCATTCCCCAGGGGCGAGACAACGGACCGCAGGCTTCGGGCCTCAAAGTCATCGTCAAGGGGGAGAGGGCCGGCAACAGAGTGACGTATACCGCGGACATGGTAGGAAGGATGGCTCCCGGCACAGGCCTTCCTGCGGCCATCGCCTCACTCATGATGGACGCGGGAGATGTCACCGCCAAAGGGGTCGTCGCGCCTGAAGGCTGCATCGATCCGACCAAGTTCCTTGACGCGTTCTTGAAGAGAGGCGCCAAGATTCATCAGACCGAGACCGTTTCGTCCATGCTTCACGTTTGAGACAGCAGAGGAGCTCTCCATGAAAGAGACAGGAAAACTCAACATTACCAAGAGCAGGGAACTGTTTGAAGAAGCCACGGGCCTGGTGCCGGGCGGGGTTCTTGGGGCCCGCAAGCCGACCGACTTCATCGAAGGCGAATACCCCATCTTTCTTGAGACCGGTAAGGGATGCAGGCTCACCGACGTTGACGGCAATGAATTCATCGATTTCCTCTGCGGGTACGGTCCCATCATCCTGGGCTATCGTGAGGAAGAGGTGGACGAGGCAGTATACCGACAGATCAAAGACAAAGGCTTCTGTTTCACCCTGACGCAGAAATACCAAAACCATCTGGCGAAGAAGCTGACCGAACTGGTGCCCTCTGCGGAGATGAGCATCTTCTTGAAAACCGGCTCTGACGCCACGAGCGCAAGCATTCGCATTGCTCGGGCGTACACGGGAAAGCTCAAGGTCATGCGGTGCGGGTACCATGGCTGGCACGACTGGTGCGTGGAGATGAAGGGTGGAATCCCTGCCAAACTCTTCGAGGACGTTTTTGAATTTCGGTACAACAACCTGGGGCAGCTGGAAGAGTTGATGTCAACGCACGGCAACGAGACAGCAGCGATCATCATGACGCCTTTCGGCCACCCCAATCACGAGAAGATGCAAACACCGAAACCCGGCTTCCTGGAAGGTACGAGGGAGCTTGCGGACAAATACGGTGCCGTGTTGGTCTATGACGAGATCCGTACCGGGTTCAGGCTTTCAATGGGCGGTGCACAGAAACTGTACGGAGTCACACCCGACTTGAGCGTCCTTGGAAAGGCAATCGCCAATGGCTATCCGATCTCGGTTGTGACCGGGAAGAAGGATGTCATGATGGCGGCCGCACATAAG
>CAZEOY010000751.1:0-1984 GCA_964513835.1 uncultured Syntrophobacteraceae bacterium | reverse complement strand
CTGATGGATGCTGAAGCTCATTTTCGGAGATCAAACGGTTCAAGCTCGCTTGCACAACGCTGTATACGGGACATTGGATTTGCATCCTCCGCTATGGTCCTGTCGTCATTGGCCTTCCCGGCCTCAGCAGGCAATTCGCAGCACCTGTGCCCTCGCGTGCTTCCTGGCCATTCTTCCGGCCAAGACTAACTGGTTCTGTTTCTCTTTGGGGGTAAATCTGTGTGGTTTGTTGGCGCACAGAGCTGCAAGCTCTGTCGGGGTGGCATTCTATGCCGGCTCATAGAGCCGTTCCCCCGGCCAGGCCTCTGATCGCGGAGGACCAACATTCGAGCATCATGACCGCAGAAAAGGAGATTTTATGAGAGAGATTCACGTTGGCGAGATCACCAAGGCCGTCAAGGACCTTGCCATCCGTTCCAACATGGAGCTCGGTGAGGACGTCCTGAAAGCTTTCGAGCAAGGACTCGAACAGGAAGAATCTCCCACCGGCCGCGACATTCTCAAGCACCTCATCGAGAACGCGCGTATCGCCAGGGTTGAGAGGATTCCCATGTGTCAGGACACCGGTCTCGCCGTAGTGTTTGTGGAAATCGGCCAGGAGGTGCATCTGGCGGGAGGCTCTTTGAGGGATGCCATCGAAGAGGGTGTGCGGCAGGGCTACGCGGAGGGATATCTCCGAAAGAGCGTTTGCCACCCATTCACCAGGCAAAACACGGGGGACAACACCCCGGCTATCATCCACGTGGATCTCGTCCCGGGAGACCGTCTCAAGTTGATCTTTGCACCCAAAGGGGGCGGCAGCGAGAACATGAGCCGGGTGACCATGCTGACTCCCGCTGTGGGAGTCCAGGGGGTGAAGGAATTCGTGATCCAGCGGGTGAAGGAGATGGGCCCCAACCCTTGTCCTCCGACGATCATCGGAGTCGGCATCGGCGGAACCTTCGAGGTTGCTGCGCTCCTGGCCAAGAAAGCCTTGCTGCGACCGCTCGGGAGTGTTAACCCGGATGCCGAGCTGGCTCCGCTCGAGAAAGACTGGATCGAGGAGATCAATCGCCTCGGAATCGGCCCGCAGGGGTTGGGGGGGCGCATCACGTCCCTCGCGGTCCATATCAACATGATGCCCTGTCATATCGCCAGCCTTCCGGTCGCTGTGAACATCCAGTGCCATGCGGCGAGGCACAAGGAAACGGAACTGTAAGGAGAGGGAGATCAAGCATGCATGAGGCAATCATACTGACGACGCCGCTCAAGAGCGAAGATGTGGACAAGCTGCGCATCGGAGACCGTGTCCTTCTCAACGGAATCGTGTATACCGCGCGCGATGCCGCGCACAAGAGACTGGTCCAGCTGATCGAGGCTGGAGAGCCCTTGCCCTTCGACGTCGATGGGCAGGTGATCTACTATGTCGGACCTTCGCCGGCCAAGCCAGGCCAGGCTGTTGGCGCAGCAGGGCCCACGACCAGCTACCGCATGGATGCCTACGCCCCCACCCTGATCGAACGGGGCCTCAAAGGCATGATCGGCAAGGGCAAGCGCAATGATGCCGTCAAGGAAGCCATGCAGAAGCACAAAGCTGTCTATTTCGCAGCCATTGGCGGTGCGGGGGCGCTTATGGCCAAGAGCATCCTCTCGGCCGAGGTCATTGCATATCCTGAGTTGGGTCCTGAAGCCATTCGAAAACTGGAGGTCCAGAATTTTCCGGTCATCGTTGCCAACGACGCCCACGGCGGGGATCTTTACGAAGAAGGGGCCAAGGCTTACGCCCGCTGAGAGCCGCCCACGGAGCGTCTCGGCTGAAGAGGGCCGACTCGGCTCTGGGCTCCGCCTCATGAAGACGATTCAGGGGTTGATAGATGGGATTTGCGGGAATATGATTCCTGCTGGAACTTCACATAAAAGGTTCTTTCTATCAACCACATAGCGCGAAAAGAGAAATCCATGCCGATCGAGATTTCGGAAAAGACGGTCAAAGGGGAATTCATCG
>CAZEOY010000750.1:0-1987 GCA_964513835.1 uncultured Syntrophobacteraceae bacterium | reverse complement strand
GGATATGCCGGGAAGCCTTCATGCCCGAAACCCAGTCTCCGGGAATAGCCTCAAGACCGAGATGTGCGCCGAGAAGCATTCCCACCGCCATGCCGCGCGCCGCGGAATCCCCGCCCGCCATGGCATTCTGCACAAGGGCCTCTTTGAGATCTGATTCATACTTGGCCACCAGAAACACCACGGCGGGAAGCGCTCCCCTGATGTTGCAGCTCTGGCCGAACTCGAGAATTGCCTCTTTGGCTGTGAGAGCTAACGACTCCAGGGCTTCTTGCACGGCACTCGCCGCAAAACCGCCCTTGAACGAGCTGTCGGCAACCTTCTTCATCGCTGCAACGGGTGCCTCGCCCTCCAGGATTGCGAGCGCTGCGCGCACTAGAAACTCAGCTGACTGGATCACGACCGGGTTGTTGTGGGTCATGGCTGTCTGGGTCCTGGCCGCAGTCACGAGAGCGCCCGAATCCCCCAGGTAGCGATAGACCAGTGGAGCGACTCTCGACGCTCCGGCAAAATCGGTGGAGGGAAATCCCGACTCTGCAGGTCCCCTGCCCTCATCGAAGTTGTGGAGAGTCCCCTTGGTCGCATGGTCGAAATACCCGTGGTAATCTGAGAACAAGTTCCGCCACCTGCGGGCAAAATCTTCCAGGTCAAACCTTCCGACCTCCGCGACGGACTCCAGGAGCACCAGGGTCTGGTCCCCGTAATGCGTGAATTCGCCGGCTTCCTTGCTTGGATGGTAAGAATCGGGTGAAGGCTTCATGAACTGCTCGACACGTCCGAAGCGTCGTTCGATTTCGTCCACGTCGTAGACCCAGTGAGGCCCGAGTGCCAGTGAGTCCCCGGCAAACGAAGCCAGTACCATCGCCTCTGCTTTCGCCTTCATGTTTCCCTCCTCTTCCCGAAACCCCGGTAAATCGAAAGCGTCCGATATGCCCATCGAAGGTTCTTGACACGCTCGCTGACAACAACTGAACTTAAGACCTGCTCTATGGGAGGCCAAGGGGCTTCATGGGTCAAACCCGATATCATACCGTCACCCTTCGGACTCATGAATGGAGAAGGGGGAACACTCGAACCATTGACTTCGAGAGCCTCTGTGGCATCCTGTGGCAGGACAAGCGCCGTTCCCCTGGGCACTGGGCTCATTTGTCGGTGGGCGCCTGTCGGCCACGGTTCGTGTTTCCGCTCGGCACCGGATCCCCGTCAGCCACAAAACGGCAGGACACAAACTGCCTGGAAAGGTCTAAAATAAGATTGAACGCGACTTCCTGGCAAACCAAACCTTCGGATCGGTTCGTCCTCAAATGGATCAAACTGCGTTTGTCGGCCAAGATCACCCCTCATCTGGTGTCGTGTCAGGGACTTGAGCCCTGGATGATCACCCTCGTCTCAAATTCCATGGGAGTGCTGGCGGGACTTCTGGCGGCTCTGGGGCTTCCCGGGACGGCGGGAACCGTGGCCGCACTGGCACAGGTCCTGGATGGGGTGGACGGCCAGTTTGCAAGGCTCACGGGACGCCAAAGCAGGGGAGGAGCCTTCTGGGATTCCGTGCTGGATCGTTACGGTGACGGGGCCATGGTCATGGGGCTGTCCGTTTATCTCATTCGGTTTCCCGAACCCCTGCCTGCAGGGCTCTTGACCCTTCTCGGGGCACTGGCCGTCATCGGGAGCAACCTTATCAGCTATTCGAGCTCGCGCGCGGAGCACCTGGGAATCGATGTGGGGCCCCCTACCCTTGCGAGCAAGGGCACGCGAATGAGCGTCATGATCCTCTGCTCATGGGGAACAATGCTCTGGCAGAGTGCTCCTCTCCTGGCGATCCTCTACCTGGTTATTCATACCCAGACTGTCATTTATCAACGGTTGCGGCGAGCGCTCGAATCTCGACAGCCGTTGTGAAACAGGGTTTCGGTTTTCGAGTTTCAAATGGAAGGGATGCTCACCACTGTGAACGTGTCGAAAGAGTGCACTCTGCAACGTCACCCCCGCG
>CAZEOY010000749.1:0-1992 GCA_964513835.1 uncultured Syntrophobacteraceae bacterium | reverse complement strand
ATTTTTCGTTCAATATCAATTAGTTAGATCAGTCAGTGAGCATGTGAGTCATGTTGCGTTTATTTCCCTCTATTTCTCCAATTGCCGTTAGGTGCGCAATGTTTCAGCAAGTATCTTGCTCTGACCGCTTGGCCAATTATTCATGTCTTTCAGAAGCTAGACCCGCTCGCAACATAAGGTAAGTTCTGCAACTTTCCTGTGCTTGGCAAGAATCTGATTTGGAGCACATGGTAACCACAGTCGCAGGTTAATGAACTTCACGGTTGGTCTTTGTCAGCACCAAGCTGCGCACTCAGGATGAAGACTTGACGGCAGTTGGCGTTTGCAGGGCCTTTCTCCGGTAACTCAGGTTGACAGCGGCTCGAAAGGGAATTCCTCGCCAACTGCGGAATACCCGTTTCAGAATGTTCGGGAGGGTGTAGGTCTGCCGGAAAATCCAATTGTAGCCATTCTGCAATTCCTCTACGGTCATGCTGGCCGGTCGAATAACCACCTCGCTCGTATGATATTTCGACCAGTCTCGCTGCAAGATGCGGTTATCCTTCTCCATGCGGTCATATAGGCGGGTACCGGGAAATGGGGTGAGTATATGATACTGGGCGGCAGCGATGCGGTTCTTCAGAACGAAATCGAGGGTGTGCTGAAAGACGGAAGAATCATCATCATCCAATCCCAAGATGAAACTGCCAACGATATTGATGCCGGCATCATGAATCTTATGGATCGCATCCTCGTAATCCCTGGCATGACTCCATGGCTTGTTAATGCCTTTGAGATTCTTCTGGGAAAGGCTCTCGAAGCCGATAAACGCATATTGCCCACCACTTTTCGCGTACAACCGCAGCAGTTCATCATCCTTGGCAAACGTGATGGAGGTCTGGCCGCCCCATTTCTTTTTCAGGGGAATCATCGCCTTGAAAAGGTTCTTCGCATAATCAGGCTGTCCACAAATATTATCGTCGGCAAACAAAAAATCGCGTGAATTGAATGCGCGAATTTCATCCAGTACTTCAGCAATCGGCCTCGTTCGGAACTTGCGCCCGAACACACCAGTCACCGCACAGTAATCGCAATCGTAAGGACAGCCGCGAGTGGCTTGAACTGTGTAATAGGATGTATACATGTTCTTATTGAGAAGGTCCCGTCTGGGAATCCGCATCTTGTCCATCATGCAGAGTTTCTCGGCATGATAGGTGGTCCGCAGACTGCCTGTCTGAAAATCCGACAAGAGTTGTCTCCAGACCTCCTCAGCCTCGCCGATAACGACAGCATCGGCATGTTTGAGCGCCTCTTCCGGCCTTGCGCTGACGTGAACCCCTCCCAGGACCACAGGGATGCCTCTTTCCCTGAACTGATCGGCAATTTGATAGGTGCTTTGAATCTCGGCCGTGTAGCCGGTGATGCCTACCAGATCAACCTTTTGATCGAAAACGACAGGATTTACACGTGCATCATGAATGACAACGTCCCACTCGGGCGGCGTGAGCGCCGCCACCGTTGGCAACCCCAAAGCAACCAGACCCGCCTTCCCATGCCTGACCTTTCCCCAATAACCACCTTCACTCTTCGGAAGCACCAGGAGCAACCGCATAGAATCGTCATCTCCTCATAACCATTTCGTCAGTGCAACTAGGGCAGGGTCGGAGCGGCTTCCTCAGTGAAAGTCATCATTCCAAAAGCGAGAAGCATTCCGCCTGAATCACCTTCCTCGGGACCGGCTCTCGACGTCTGTCCGCCCGGGTGGACCCGCAAATCCTCCAACGGGCTCAATGTGAGCGCCTCCCCCCCCCTGAGCGCCCCCCGGAGCCACGTCCACCTCGTCCTCGGTTGCCCGGGGCGCCAGTCCTTCGGTCCTTGCTGTCGTAGATATCCTCACTCTTCTGATCCTGGGGTCTGCTTCCTACACCTGAGAAACCGTAACCTCCTCCTCTGCGTTCACGACTCGGGCCTCCGCGAGCTTCCCTCGGTTTTGCCTCATTGACTTTGAGTGTC